>DASRJB010000191.1:0-3479 GCA_035649715.1 Pirellulaceae bacterium | reverse complement strand
AGCCAAACGAGAAGCTCACGCACGAGTACCGCGTCTTCTTCGGCCCGAAAGACCCCAACGTCCTGCGTCATTACTCGCTGGACCGGTTCATCGAGTACGGCTGGAGCATTTTCGGCTATCCCGCCTATTGGTTGCAGCAGTTGCTGAACTTGCTGCACAGCGCGACGCACAACTACGGGATTTCGATCCTCCTGCTGACGGTGATGGTCCGCTCCTGCATGATCCCGATCTCGCTGCGGCAGGCCCGCATGGCGGCCAAGATGCAGGAGCTCGCCCCCGAAGTGCAGAAGATCAAGGACCGCTATCCCGACGACGCCCTCAAGCAGCACGCCGCCATTCAGGAGCTCTACAAGAAGCACAACTTCAACATGTTCGGCGGCTGCCTGCCCGTGTTCCTGCAGCTGCCGATCTTCATCGGCTTGTACCGCTGCCTGAGCGTCAACATCGAGCTCCGCGACGCGGCCCTGATTCCGGCGATTTCCTGGGCCAGCAACCTGGCCGGCCCCGACCGGCTGTTCGAGTGGAAGAGCTGGACCCCCGGCTTCATCGGCAACGAAGCCGACGGCTATTTCGGCCCGTTCTTCAACGTGCTGCCGCTGATTACGGTCGTGCTGTTCCTGATCCAGCAAAAGATGATCACGCCGCCGGCAACCGACGAGCAGACCAAGATGCAGCAGCAGATGATGACCTACATGACGGTCCTCATGGGCATCATGTTCTACAAGGTGCCCGCGGGACTGTGCCTGTATTTCATCACCTCCAGCCTGTGGGGCATCTGCGAGCGGAAGCTGCTGCCCAAGAGCAAGCCGAAGGGAGCCGGCAGCAGCGACAGCGGCGGCGGCGTTCCCGCGAAGCTGCCGCCCAAGCCCGCCAGCCCCAACGGCTCGGCCAAGGACAAGGACCGGGACTCCGTGAAGGAAAAGCTCGCCCGGCGGGCCCGCGAGCGGCGCTAGGCGCGCATGCACCTGGACCTCGACGACACCATTGCCGCGATCGCTTCGGCCCCCGGCGGCGCAGCACGGGGCATCGTGCGGCTGAGCGGCCCGGCGGCGATCGGCTGCACGCTGGCGGTGTTTCAGCCGGCACAGCCGGTCGATCCCGCGGCGGTGGCGGCTCCCAGCGTCTTTTCCGGCGCTGTGCGGCTGGCGAACCTCGGCGCTGTGCCGGCGCGGGCGTATCTCTGGCCAACCGCGCGGAGCTACACGCGGCAGCCGGCGGCGGAACTGCACCTGATCGGCTCGCCGCCGATTGTGGAGGCGGCGCTGGCCGCGATTTGTGTCGCCGGCGCACGCCTCGCGCGGCCAGGCGAGTTCACGCTGCGGGCTTTCCTGGCGGGCCGGATCGATCTGACGCAGGCCGAGGCAGTGCTCGGCGTGATCGACGCCACCGGCCAGGCGTCGCTGCATACCGCTTTGGCCCAGCTGGCCGGCGGGCTGGCGCAGCCGCTGGCCAAACTGCGGGAGTCGCTGCTGGACTTGCTGGCGCACCTGGAGGCCGGACTCGACTTCGTGGAGGAAGACATCGAATTCATCGCCGCCGCGCAGCTTCAAGCGCAACTGGCCTCGGCGGAAGAGCAGCTCGCGCAAATCGCGGCGCAGCTGGCCGGGCGAGGCGCGGCGGGCGAATTGCCGCGGGTGGTGCTGGCCGGGCCGCCCAACGCCGGCAAAAGCAGCCTGCTCAACGCGCTGGCCGGCGAAGGGGCGGCGATCGTCTCGCCGATCGCCGGCACGACCCGCGATTTTGTGGCCCGGCGGCTGCGGATCGGCGACTGCGAGTGCCTGCTCATCGACACGGCCGGTCTGGACGAAGCCATCCCAGCCGGCGAACTGGCCACCCGCGCGGCCGCCGCCACGCGCGAGCAGTTGCAGCAGGCCGACCTCGTTGTGCATTGCCGCGACGCTCTGCTCCAGCCTGAAGCGGATGTGCAGGGGCCTGGACTGATGGCCTGGACCAAGTGCGACCTGCTCGCCGCCGGCGCGGCGCTGCCGGAAGGCGGCATCGCGACCAGCAGCCGCACGGGCCAGGGGCTCGAGAAGCTGAACCGCGCGATCGCGGAGCGCCTGGTATCGAGCGGTGCAGTCGCCAGCACGGCCTCCCGCTGCCGCGAGAGCGTCCGCCTGGCTGCCGCCGCGCTCTGGCGCGCCAGCTCGGCCGCCCGCGCGGAAGCGGGCCAGGAACTGGTCGCCGCCGAGGTCCGGCTAGCTCTAGATGAGCTCGGCCAGGTCGTCGGCGCGGTCTATACCGAGGACCTGCTGGACCGAGTGTTCAGCCGGTTTTGTATTGGGAAGTAAATCGGGAACACTGCCCTACCCCACCGGCAGCGTGAACCGCACCGTCGTTCCGCCGCCGGGGTTCCGCTCGGCCCAGATGCGGCCGCTGTGGGCTTCGACGATCGTCTTGCTGATCGGCAGGCCCAGGCCCATTCCGTCGATCTTCGACGTGTAGAACGGCGTAAAGAGATTCTGTTCATCGGCGGGCGACAGGCCGCAGCCCGAATCGCTGACGGCGATCTCGACGGCGCCGGCCGCGGCTCGCGACGAAATGGCGACCAGCCGCGGGCCGGTGGCCTGCGCCAACGAATCCAGAGCGTTGCGGAGCAGATTCACGAGCACCTGCTGGATCGCCAGCGGATCGGCCAAGAGCCGCGCGGACGGCTCGCCCAGCTCGAGGCGAATCTCCACGCGGCGGCGGCGGGCCTCGGCGGCCAGCAGCGCCGCCGAATCGTGGACGACGGCGCGCAGGTCCATCGGCCGCCGCTCGGGCGTGCCGCGGACGACATACGACCGCACGCGGCGGATAATCTCGCCGGCCCGGTCCACCGACTTGCCGATCTCGCCGCTGAGCTGCCGGATCGAATCCAGCGGCGGCGGCCGGCTCTCCAAAGCCGACGCGATCGCCGACGAAAAATTAGCAATGGCGTACAGCGGCTGATTCACCTCGTGCGAGATGCTGGCGACCAATTCGCCGACCGTCGAGAGCCGCGAGAGGTGCGCGAGCTGCGCGACTTGCTGCTGAATTCTCTCCTCGGCCTCGTGCCGCTGGGTGATGTCCTCGGACACGCCGACGATCCGCAGGCACTGGCCGCGGGAGTCGGCGACGGCGTAGCGCCGGTCGTGCAGCCAGGCCACGCTGCCGTCGGGCCGGCGGATGCGATAGATCTCGTCGAAGACCTTGCCGGGTCCGGGCGGCGGCAGCGGCATCGAGCCCGCCCGCGCCCGGTCGTCTTCGTGCACGGACTCCAGCCAGCGGAAAGGCTCGTCGTAAACCCACTGCGGCGAGCGTCCCCAGATCGCTTCGAAGGCCGGGCTGACGTACAACAGCCGCCGCTGCGGCCAGTCGTAGAGCCAGAACACGTCGCGGATCGCGTCGGCCATCTGGCGGAACCGCTCTTCGCTTTCGACCAGGGCCGCCTGGCTGGCCTGCAGCGACTCCTCGGCCTGCTGCCGTTCCAGCTCGGCCGCGGCCCGCGCCGCGAAGAT
>DASRJB010000190.1:0-8491 GCA_035649715.1 Pirellulaceae bacterium | reverse complement strand
GCCGCACGGGCAGGTTGTAGCGCATCACGAACGGCAGCAGGAGTCCGTTGCCCGCGCCGTGCGAGACATGCACCGCGCCCCCCAGCGGATATTCCAGCGCGTGAACGACGGCCACAGCGCAGTTCGAGAACGCCAGGCCGGCCAGCGTCGCGGCCAGGGCCATGCCGTCGCGGGCGGCGCGGTTACCGCCATCGGTCACGGCTGCCACGAGGTGCTGGCCGATCAGCGAGATCGCCTTCTCCGCCAGGCATTCCCCGAGCGGATATCGGCCCTCGTAGGCCACCGGAGCGCTGTCCGGCGCGGCGAGCTGGTCAAAGTCGATCGCCGTGTAAGCCTCGATCGCGTGCGTCAGGGCGTCGATGCCACTGTCGGCGGTCACCTGCTGGGGGCAGTTGTCGGTCAGGGCCGGATCGACCACGGCCAAGAGCGGCCGCAGGTGCTGGCTGAGCGTGCTGACCTTGATGTGGTTGGCCGTGTCGGTGAGCACGGCGGCGTGCGAGACTTCGCCGCCGGTGCCGGCGGTGGTCGGCACGCAAACCAGCGGCGCGACCGGGCCGGGCACGTTGTCGAAACCGAAATACCGCGCGGGCTCGCCGCCGTGGGCCAGCAGCACGGCCACGATCTTGGCCAGGTCCATGTTGCTGCCGCCGCCCAAACCCAGGACGCAGTCGGGGCCGAACTGCCGCGCCACATCGGCCGCTCTTGTAGCCGTGGCCACCGCCGGCTCCGGTTCGCCGCCCGCAAACACTTGCGCCGCGATGCCGGACTCGCGCAGCGGCCGGCTGACCTGTTCGACGAGGCCCGCAGCCTGCAGCCTTGGGTCGGCGACGACGAAGACCCGCGCCAGCTTGCGGCGCGACAGCAGCGTGCCCAGCTGCGCGCAGCTGCCGCGGCCGAAGACGAGCTGGCCGGCGGAGTGGAAATTCCAGGCGGTGCGCATTACTGGTGGCGAGCGGCCGGTGTCAGCCGGCCGATGAGGTTGCGTGCGGACGGCCCAGGCTTATCGGGAAGCTTACGCTTCCCGCTCGCCATGCTATTGCTCGCCGTGCTATTGCTCGCCGGGTTATTTTTTATCCATCAGCTTCTTCACGAGCGTGGCGACGAGCTCGGGCTTGTCCTCGCTGCGCAGGTGCTCGATCACGTCGGGCTTGACGCCCAGCTTGCCCAGGTGCAGGGCCAGGCTGTCCCAGTGCTTGTCGCGCTTTTTGCCCGTCGCCAGATACAGCTCGGTCACCAGCTCCTGCACCCGCTGCAGGGCGATCCCCTCGCGGTGGTCGTAGTAGTTGCGGATGACCTTCTGCTGGTACTTCGTGTATTCCGCCATCCGTCGTTCCTTGACCCGGACTTGCTGACTGGGATTTGTTCGCTCGCTCGATATTATCGGCCGGAGCCGCTGCCGAACGGCAACAATCCTCGCAAGCCGCCGCGGGGAGGCGGCGCTTCCCCCGGCGCTGCACCGGGCTGCGGATTCGGCCGCCGCGCGGTTGCGCCGGCGGCGCCGGCCGCCGAATTCAGACCGTGGAGCAGGTTGACGACTCCGGGCAGACTCAGGGCAGCCCCCACGATTTGGCCCTTGGCTTCAGGCGCACTGACGATCAGGCGGGCGAATTCGGCCTCCCCCATCAGGCCGATCGCCGCGGCCGTCATGTCGGCCTCGGGCAGCAGCCCCTTGGCCACGTAATAGCGGGCCTCGACGATGACCGGCAGCGGATCGGCCGGCTTCTCGGCCACGAGTCTCGCCAGTTGGCCTTTCACCTGTTCTGCCGTGAGCGCGGGCAGCGGCGCGGCCTTGCAAACCTTGTCGAGCGCCTCCATCGCGCGGGTGATCTCCTTATCGACGGGGTTCTCGGTCGCCTGCTTCTGATTGACCACCTGCAGGTTGTTGAGGGCCTTGGAGGCGAAAATCGGCTCGCCCTTCTTGGTCGGCGTGATGCGGAGCAGCGTTGTGTTGTTGACGAAGTTGCTGTTTCGCGCGAGCTTCACATCGATCTCATACGTGGCGAGAATATCGACCTTGGCCTCCTGGGCGAGCCGCGCCGCCTCTTCCTTGCTCGTCACCTTGCCCAGCCAGACGATACACAGTCCCAGCGGCTGCGCGGAACCGGCAACTGCGGCGCCTTCGCCCCCTGCTCCTTCGCCGCCCGGAGCGGCCCCGGCCAGGCCGCCGGGAACCCTGCCGCGTCCCAGACCGGGACCGCCATCGCCGCCAAACGCGCCCGGCGCGCCAGGCGCACCCGCGCCGGCGGCATTCGGATCGCCCGGATTGTTCGGATCGGGAGTCGCAGGTCGGGACATGCCTTCGCTGATCTCCTTGTACACGGCCCCGTACTCACCCGCTGAAATCCGCGCGGCGATTGCTTCGACCAGTTTCGTCCCGAATTCGCCGGTGTGGAACGCCAGCTCGCCCGAGCGGGCACCGGCTCCATCGCCGCCAGCGCCGGGAATTCCCGGGCCGCCGGCGAGGGCGGGTCCTTGCTCGCCGCCTGCGTTCGGACGCGGCTGATTGTTTCGCCGCCGCCCGCCTTCGTCGCCCCCCTGCTGCTGCTGTGAGGCAGCCACAACGGCCGCCAGCTCGCTGGAGCCGATCGGCATCGGGCTGTCCTTGAAATCGCGGGGCGGCTTGTCGTAGAACGCCACGACGCCGATCCGTGGGCCGAGTGCCGGCCGCCGCAAAACCGGAATCCAGGCCATCTTCTCGGCCAGCTCGGCGCCGGCCGAAGGAACGACGGCAAAATGCGTCAGCAACAGCTGCTGACCGAGGGTCTCGTTATTCGCGCGAAAGGCGTCGATCGCCTGGTCGCGAAGCGATTTCACGACCGGCAGGCGAAAGGCCGACATGTCGGGAATGCCGCCGGGAAGACCGCCGCCGCCATCCGGGCTGCCGCCGGGAAATCCGCCGAAGCCTGGACCTGGGCCGCCGAAACCTGGGCCTGCCGCGCCGCCGTCGGGCGAGCCGCCCGGGCCGGGGAAGCCGCCGCGGCCGCCGCCCGCCAGACCGCCGTCAGGACTGCCGGGCTGAGGCGCGCCCCCTGGTTGGCCGCCGTCGGGGCTGCCCGACTCGGGCATGGGAGCAGCCGCGGCATCGCCGCTGCCGCCCGGCGCTGCTGGCGGAGCGCCTGGAGCGGGTGCGCCGGGAGGCGCTGGGGGAGCGGGCGGTCCACCGCCGCCGGTACCAGCGCCCGCGCTGGGAGTCGAGCTGCCGCCGCCTCCGCATCCGCTGAGGAACAAGCAGCCGGCCACCATGACGCAGGCAAGAGCGCGACGCATTTTGCAGACCCTCGCAAAGAGAAGCACGGTCCAGGACCCGGATTATGACGCGCCGCCGGGGGAAAGTCGAGAAACTCTGTAGTCCTCACGCTCCGCGTGAGGTCGTCTGCTCGCGGTGCGAGCGGGCTAATCGGCCCCAATCAGCCGCCGCTTTTCTTCCCACCGTCCGGGCTGCCGCCGGCGGGCGCGGTTCCGGCGTTCGAGGTGACGGTACCCATCGCGGCGTCGCTGGCGGCGTAGAAGTACCTGGTCCCCTGCGGCTTGGGCGTGCGCCAGCCCAGCAGGACGTGGTGGTCGCGGGAATTGATGAAATAGAGGTCAAACCGGCCATCGACCCGATCGGTCTTCTTGGCCTGGATATTGTAGAAGTCCTGCTGGCCTTCGACGCGAATCCGCTTGAGCGTGATCGGCTTGCCCTCGGGCGTGGGGACCTGCACGTCGGCCCAGGCCGCGCCGGGAAACGCCGCGGCCAGCTGCTGGGCCAGCGCGGCCTGCAACGCGTCAGCCTTTTGCTCGACCTTCTGCTCGATCTTGGGCACAGCCGCAAAATAGACATAGGTCGGCAGGAAGTTCTTGTTCGTGCCGTCGTCGAGCTCGCGCTCCATCGCGTAATGCAGGCCCGGCAGCTTCAGGAACGGCGGCTCGGCCCGCGGGTCCGTGGCCGGCAACGATTTGCTGTCCTTGAACAGGATGGGGATCCGCAACTTGACGCCCGTCTCCTTGCGGCTGGGGTCGGTGACCGGAGTCTCGGTCGGAAAGAGCTGCTGGTCGAACGCGGCCCGCGCGGCCGACGACTGGAGCGCCTCCTGGAATCGCTGTTCGTACTGGCCGGAAAAGTCGCAGCCGAGCGCGGCCGCCAAAGTCAAACAGCCGGCGGGCACCAGAGACCGGTAGAAGTTCACGGTAGTCCTCATCGAGTGAATCGCAACTGGCACCATCATGCCTACAAAACGCGGGCAGCACAATCGGCGGCACAGGGCGGCTGACTGCTGGTCTCCCTTGCCGCATTTTCTTTGGCGGCCTAGACTTAGCTGCGAACTCCAAAATGGAGCGAGGGAATGGAACGGAAGGAAACGAAGGCAAAGAAGAGAAGTTGACGCGACGCCAAGGCTCCTTGATTCCTGCCTTTCTTCGTTTCCTTCGTTACCTTCTGTTCATTCTGCCGCTGCCCGCCGCGTCCGTTTTCATCTTCCGTGCCTCCAAAGTCTTCCCGCCGTGGCCCTGGCCGATTTTGCGTTTCAGCGCTGCATCAGCCCCGCCTGCGGCCAGACGTGCGGCATCGAGGAGGTCCGCGTCGCCTGTGCGAAGTGCGGCGACCTGCTCGACGTGGCCTACGACTGGAGCAAGGCCCGCCCGCCGAAATCGCTGCGGTTCTTTGAGGAGATGTGGTCCCGCCGCCATGAACCGCTGCGATTCAGCGGCATCTACCGCTTCCACGAGCTGCTGCCGTTTGCGACCCCCGACTCCGTGGTGACCGTCGGCGAAGGGCAGACGCTGCTCCAGCAGGCCGACGCCGTCAGCCAGTACGTCGGCCTCAAGCCCGGCCGGCTGTACTTGCAATACGAGGGCCTCAACCCGTCGGGCTCGTTCAAGGACAACGGCATGTCGGCCGCCTTCACGCACGCCCGGGCGATCGGCGCGAAGCGCGCGGCCTGCGCCTCCACGGGCAACACCAGCGCGTCGCTGGCCATGTACTGCGCGGCGACGCGGCTGATGAAGGCGGTGATCTTCATCGGCTCCGGCAAGATCAGCTACGGCAAGCTCTCGCAGGCGCTGGACTACGGCGCGCTGACGATCCAGATCGCCGGCGACTTCGACGACGCCATGGCCCGGGTGCAGGAGGTCAGCCGCGATCTGGGCCTGTACCTCGTGAACAGTGTCAATCCCTTCCGGCTGGAAGGGCAGAAGACGATCATGTTCCGCGTCCTGGAGGCCCTCCGCTGGGAAGTGCCCGACTGGGTCGTCGTGCCCGGCGGCAACCTGGGCAACAGCAGCGCGTTCGGCAAGGCGTTCGTGGAGCTCTTGCAGCTCGGCCTGATCGAGCGGCTGCCGCGGCTGGCGGTGATCAACGCGGCGGGGGCCGACACGCTGTTCGAGCTTTACGAGCGCCGCGGTCTGCGGTGGAACGGCGGCGCGGCCGACATGGGCATCGTCAACCATTACTACCGCGAGCTCGATCAGCTCGGCCGCAAAGCCTCGACGATCGCCAGCGCGATCGAGATCAACCGTCCGGTCAACCTCCGCAAATGCCTGCGGGCCCTGGAGGACCTGCAGGGCGTCGTGCGGCAAGTCAGCGACCAGGAGATGCTCGACGCCAAGGCCAAGATCGCCGCCGGCGGATTTGGGTGCGAGCCGGCCAGCGCGGCCAGCGTCGCCGGAGCGCGGCTCTTGCGCGACCAGGGCGTGATTGGTGCCGACGAGCGCGTCGTCTGCATCCTGACGGGCCACCAGCTCAAGGACCCCACCGCCACCGTCGCCTACCACACCACCGACCAGGAGCAGTTCAACAAAGTCCTCGGCAGCCGCGGCGTCAAGCGCGCCAGCTTCGCCAACCGGGCCGTGGCGGTGCCGAACGATTTGGGGGAGATCGTAAAGGCCATTCAGCTCTACAGCTAACGAGACCGCGCTATGTCGTTCAAATACATTCGTCTGCTGCTAATGGGGCCGCTATTCATTGTGCTCGGTGTAATGCTAATGATAGGTTCAGCGGCTATCGCCGCCCCCGACGGCGATGCGGCCGCGGCACAAGCTGCTGTGTCCAACTGGCGAGCCTGGGCCGCAATCGCCGGCGGAATCGGGCTGTCCGTATGGGCCTTGATCGACATTATCCGCACGCCGCGCGAGAAGGAAGGGAAGCCGGAAAACGAATGAGCACTCGCGGCGCAATTCGCCAGGTAGAATGAACTGCGAAGCCCGATTCCAATTTCTGCCAAGCAACAGTTTCCTGCAGAGCAACGATGCGGACGGTCGAGCATTTGTTTGAGACGACGGGTTTGACGTGCGATGACGTGGCGCAGCGGGCCGGGCTCCCGGTCGAGCGCGTGGCGGCAATTGCGGAGGGGCGATGGACGCCGAGTCCGGATGAACGGGCGCGGATCGCCGCGGCCTTTGGCGTGCCGGTGGAAGAGATCAGCTGGGGGCACACCATGAACCCCCGCAACATCCGCTACGGGCGGTTCGGGCTCAAAGAGAATTTCTGATTATCGCTGCTTGCGCCGCAGAGATTTGATGGGGATGCAGCGAGTGCAATCGCGTAGTGCCTTCTTTGCCACCGTGTATTCTGGATCGAGACGGATCGCCTCGCGGTAGCATTCGGCTGCTTCCTCGAACCGCTCCAACGCCCGCAGCACGTTTCCCAGGTTCAGATACGCCTCGTCGATGCAGCCTTCCACGCACTGCGTCGCAGCTCGGTGGGCTTGTTCTGCCTCGTGAAGTCGGCCGCCGCGGGCGAGCACGCCTCCCAGGAAGATGTATCCGGTCGCATCCTCAGGACAAGCTGCGATCGCCTCTCGATAGTATTCAGCCGCCCGATCGTAGTCGCCGCTGCCTTTGAAGAGATGCCCCAAGTGCCAGAGTGGAAGTTGGCGGCGCGATTGGGGAACAAAGTTCAGGGACTTGGCGAGGGCTTGCTCGGCTTCTTCGTAGCGTGCGGCTTCCACGAGCGCAATTCCCAGCAGCAGCCAGGCTGGGCCGTGTTCCGGGAAATCGCGCAGGAATCGCCTGGCGGTGAGGATGGTGAGAGCCACATACGGACCATCCGACAGTTGCTGCAGGCGACGAAATCGTTCTCGCTCGGAGAGGTTTGGCACGAACAGTTTCCGCGCGCGCTTTGAGGCACTCGACCTTGCGAACAAGAGTCGAATGGCACGCAAAAGGTTCGCTGGAAGAACTACCGAGTTTTTTCCGGCGTCTTCTTCGGCTGAAATATGACGACCGATTCGTCCGGCTTGCCGTCGCAGGAGATGCTGCTGACGACGACCTGGCCGGCGCGGCCGTCTTCGAGCTGCAGGCGATAGGGCCGGTCGGTTTCCAGCAGCTGCGACTGCTCGACGGTCAGGTGCAGGTGCCCCGCCAGGATCCACTCCTTGGAATCCGTCAGCGGCTGCTCCTCTTCGAGCTCGCAGTGCACGTGCTTGATCCGCTCTCCGCCAATCAACAAGTCGCCGTGAGATTCATGCATCGCCCTGACCTCCGCCTGATGTCAGCCGCCGTGGGACGCCTCAGTCGATTCAATCCTGGTTCCCAAGCTATGCTTGGGAACGAGTTGTCTTATTGCCGAACGATGATCCCCTCCGCCGCGCCGGCTACGAGCACGTCGTAGCTGGTTTCGATGATCGTGTTGTCGTCGAACTTCAGCACGGCGGGGCTGGTCGAGGCGACGACGCCGCTGACCCAGCCAGCGCCGTCGTTGTACTTGATCCGCGTGCCGACGGCGAAGTCGCCGTTCTGCTTGCCGTTGCCGTTGGCTTTGGCGGGTGCGGCCGCTTTGGGCTCCGGCTTTTCGGCAGCAGGCTTAGCCGGCGCCTTGGCAGCAGGCTTGCCGCGGAGACCGGCCAGGTCTTGCAGCACATGCCAGTTCTCCAGGCGGTCCTGCTTGGCATAGAGCAGCGTCGGGCTGGGATTGCCGGCCTTGTCGAAGTGCTTGCCAAAGCGGCCTTCGCTGCGGGCGAAGTCGATGAAATCGACCTGCTGGCCGGTCTTGGGATTGGTCCACCAATCTTCAGTCTGCGCGGGGTTGCCTTGCAGGCTCAGCCGCTCCTTGATCGTGTCGCCCTTCCGGGGATCGTAGATCAAAAGCGGAAACGCCCGCGTATCGACCGCCAGGCGGGCCTGGTCGGTGGCCATGTTGTCGGCCACGCCGTGCTCGGGCTGGCAGGTCGTGTAGCAGCAGACAATCGCCGGACCGTCGAACTCCATCGCGTCGATCACCGACTTGTAGAAGTGGTTGATGTGCGCGCAGGTCGTCTGGGCCACGAACGTCCGCGGGTGCATCATGGCGATCTGGGCGATTTCCTTGCGGCGCTCCTGCTTGCCCGCGATCGCCTTGCCGTGGACGCTCATCTTCGTGTTCTGGCCGGTGTAGCTCGAGGTCGAGGCCTGGCCCCCGGTGTTGCTATACACCTGCGTGTCGAGCACGAAGACCTTGATGTTCATGCCGCTGGCGAACATGCGGCTGAGCGACTGGAAGCCGATGTCGAACATGGCCCCGTCGCCGCCCAGGCAC
>DASRJB010000189.1:0-2930 GCA_035649715.1 Pirellulaceae bacterium | reverse complement strand
GCTCCCTCCGGGTCCCTTCCGGCAGATGGGGACCTGCACAATCGGTGCGGACAGTATCAACGCCGTACCGCAGCGTCCAGGCGAATGTCCGGCTAATATGGAGGTCGGTATCGCGGAACAAAGTCGAAGCGTTCATGGCGTTCATCAATCTGTCGCTGCTAGCGGGGGGGCTGTGCGTCGCCATCCCGGTCGTGCTGCACCTGATCATGCGGCAGCGGCCCAAGCAGTTCATCTTTCCGGCCCTGCGGTTCATCCAGCAGCGGCGGATTGCGAACCAGCGGCGATTGCAGCTGCGACATTGGCTGCTGCTCGCCCTGCGGTGCGGGGCGATCGGCCTGTTTGCGCTGGCGCTGGCCCGGCCGAGCGTGACCAGCGGCACGCTCTCGAGCTGGATCGCAGCCGGCTTCCTCGGCGCGATGGGCCTGGTGGCGGGAGTCTCCAGCGGCGTGGGATTTGCCCGCAACTTGTCGCGACTCGTCGCCGGCACGATGGCCGCGGTGGCGGCGATCCTGCTCGTGATGGCGATCTATCTCGGCGGGCGAGCCGCGGCGGGCCGGCCGCCGGTGCTGGGCGACCAGGAAGCGCCGGTCGCCGCCGTGCTCGTCATCGACACCTCGCCGCGGATGCAGTATCGCAGCGAGAACCGCACCCGCCTCGCGGCCGCCCAGGAGATGGCCCACTGGCTCATCCGCCAGCTGCCCGGCGAAAGCGAGCTGGCCGTCGTGGACAGCCGCTCGGGCAGCGGCGCGTTCGCCGTCGATCGGGCCGCCGCCGAAAAGGCGATCGAGCGGCTGCGTCCGGTGGGCACGCCGCGGCCGCTGGCCGAGGTTTTAGAGCACTCGGTGCAACTCGTCCGCCAAAAGCCGCAGCCGCGAAAGGAGATCTACGTCTTCACCGACCTCACGCAGGCGGCCTGGAAGACCACCGCGGCGGATGGCCTGAAGAAGCTGCTGGCGGATCATCCCGGCGTGCTGCTGTACGTGCTCGACGTCGGGGCGGAAAACCCGCGGAACTTCGCGCTCGGGCCGCTGACGCTTTCGGCCGACGTGCTGCCGGCCGGGGCGGACCTGAAGCTGGAGACGAGCGCCAGCGCGAGCGGCGTCAGCGGCGAGCGGAGCGTCGAGCTGCAAATCGAAACGCCCGACCCAACGCTGCCAGTGATCCGCGACGGCCAGCCGGTGTTTCCCAAGAGCCAGCGCCGCGGCGTATCGAGCGTGAAGCTCGAGCCGGGCGGTCAGCAGCAGGTGCAATTCACCGTCAGCGGCCTGCCCGCGGGCGTTCACCAGGGACTCGTGCGGCTGGTCGGCGAGGACGGCCTGGCGCTCGACGATGTGCGGTATTTTGCGGTCGAGGTGCAGCCGGCGTGGCCGGTGCTGGTCGTGGCCCCCGCGGACGTTTCGCCCCGGCTGTTCATCGAAATGCTCGCGCCGCTGGAGCAGCGAGAATCAGGGCGTGCGCGGTTCAAGTGTGACGCGATCGACCAGGCCCGCCTGGCCGACGCCGAGCTGGCCGATTACCGGGCCGTGGTGCTGCTCGATCCGAAGCCGCTGACGCCGGACTTGTGGAAGAAGCTCGCAGAATTCTGCCAGACGGGCGGCGGGCTGGCCGTATTCCTGGGTCATAACGCCGACCCGCCGGCGTCGTTTCAGGACCCGGCGGCGGTGGCGGTGCTCGGAGGCAAGCTGACGCGCGTCACCCGCACCGGCGGCGACATTTATCTCGCCCCGCGGTCGTACGACCATCCGGCCCTCGCGGCGTTCCGGCCGGTGGCTAACAACGTGCCCTGGGACTTGTTTCCGGTCTTTTACCACTGGAACCTCGACAACCTGGCGGCGACCGCCCGCTCGATCGTGCCGTTCGGCGACGGCAAGCCGGCACTGGTCGAGAACCGCCTTGGGCGCGGCAGTGCGCTGGTCATGACGACGCCGGTTTCCGACTTGCCGCGGCCCGTCGATCATCCGCTCTGGAACGACCTGGCTGCCGGTGAGAACATCTGGCCCTGCGTGCTGCTCGTCCACGAGTCGATGACGTATCTCGTCCGCAGCGGGCAGACGCGGCTGAACCTGCTGGCCGGCGAAACGGCGGTGCTGCCCAACGACCCGGCGGAGTTCCCGGAGCGCTATCAGCTGTTCACGCCGCTGGAGCAGCCGCAGGATGTGCTGGCCCGCGATCGCCGCGTGACGGTGCGGTTCACGGACAATCCGGGGGCGTATCGCCTCCGCGGCCAGAAGGGCGGGCCGCTGGTCCGCGGCTTTGCGGTGAACCTGGCGGGTGACACGAGCGACCTCTCGCGGCTGCCGCGGGAAAAGCTCGACGAGCTGCTCGGGGCCAAGCGCTTTCAGCTCGCTCGCAGCCAGGACGAGCTGAACCGCGCCGTCGGCAACGACCGGATCGGCAGCGAGTTCTATCCCCTCCTGATCGCGCTCGTCGCCGTCGCGCTCGGCCTGGAACACGTCCTGGCGAACCGGTTTTATCGGAAGGACGATTGAGGCCGAATGGCGCTCCTCAGGCCCGGAGGGCCGACAGGCAATAGCCCCGACCGTGAGGTCGGGGTTTCTGTGCGCCAAAGTCGGAGGGAGGCCCGGAGGGCCGGCACATGATGCCGTGCATTCGCGGGGCGCGTGCCGGCCCTCCGGGCCTCTCGGTCGTCACGACAAACGTAATTATCCCCGACCTGACGGTCGGGGCTACTTCCTGTCGGCCCTCCGGGCCTCACCCAGTGGCAGCGCACCCGGTTTCATGAACGGCAGCAGGTTGATACCGAGCTTCTGCAAGCAATAGACGAGCAGCAGCGAGAAGGCGAACTCGTCGAGATTGCCCACGCCGGGAAAGACATCAGGCGGGAATTCGAACGCCCCAGCCGTCAGGTTTGCGAGGTACAAGGCCGACACTAGCGCCCCAACAACCGCCAGCGATGTACCCAGCCAACC
>DASRJB010000188.1:0-3628 GCA_035649715.1 Pirellulaceae bacterium | reverse complement strand
AAACGGCCAGGGCGGAGACGTGCGAGCCGCGGTTCTCGATCGCCTGCAATTCCTGGCCCGAGGCGGTGCGAAACACAAAATGCTTGCCCACCGTGAACAGGAACAGCGAAGCATCGGGCGAGAACTGAGCCTGATCGGCGTGGAAGAACTCATTCGCATCGCGCTCTTCCGGGTCTGGAATTTTGACGCCGGTCGGCTGAACCCTGTGCTCGACCAGGGCCTTGCCCGTCCGCACGTCCCACAGCCGCAGGTTGTAATCCTCGCCGAACGAGCCGAAGCTGCGGCCGTCGGCGGCGAAGGCGACGGACCGCGCGCCGTTCATCCGCCCGTGCCCCGGCAGGCGAAAGACCTCGCGGCCGCTGGCCAGGTCCCACAGCCGCACCGTGTCGTCGAAGGCCCCGGAGACGAGCAGCGAGCCGTCGGGCGAAACCGCGATGTCGCGCAGATACTTGCCGTGCGTGAGCTTCAGCCGCTGGCGCTGCGTCGCCGGATTCCAAACGCGGATCGTCCCGTCGTCGCTGGCCGTCACCACCTCGCCGCTTTTGGTCGTCGCTACGCGGCCGATGCCGCCCTGGTGGGCGTCATCGATGGGGGCGATCTCTTCGCGCGAGGGCCACTTCCAGACCCGCACATGAGCGTCGCCGCCCACCGCCAGCAGGCGCCCGTCGGCCGACATGGCCAGCCGGCTGCCCGACACGTCCATCCGCCCTTGGTACTCGCCGCTGTGCGGATTCCAGAAGTGGACGGCGACGGGCTCGCTGCTGTCGTTGCGATAGCCGGGCATCGCCAGCGTCTGGCCGTCGGGCGTAAAGACGATGCTGCCGCGGACATGGGTCCGGGGATCGCTCAGTGCCAGCCGCCGCACGATCTTTCCGCCGGCGACGTCCCAGAGGTGGATCGCATGATCGCCAAAATCCAGGCTGGCCGCGAGCAGCGTGCCGTCCGGCGAGAAGGCCAGCTGGTCGTAGCTCCGGTCGCTGCCGGTGATCGCGATTTCCCGCGGCTGCTCGCCGCTTTGCCATTTCCAGAGGTAGAACTTGCGGGTGTTGGCCCCCGTCGCCACGGCGATCGTCGAACCGTCCGGCGAAAGAGCAAAATAGGGATTCACGTCGCGGGGAAATTTTTCCTGGAGGATTTCGATGCCGCTGGCTGGCTCTTCGACGCGGAAGATGCCGGCGGTGCCCAGCGAGAGGAGCAGCTTGCCGTCGGGCGTGAAGGCCATCTCGTGGCGGTCCAGGCTGGTGTCGTCGCGATTCAGCGTTTGGAGGGTCTGGCCGCTCGTCGCGTCCAGGATTCGCACCTGTCGCTCGCTCCGCGTCCGGTCCTCGCTATACCAGAACCCGGCCACAGAGATCTGCCGGCCGTCGCGCGAGAGGGCGAAGCCGCGAATGTGCATCGGGCTGACGTCGATCTCGCGGATCAAGCGGCCGGTGGCAGCGTCCCAGCAGTAAATCGAATGATTTTCGGAGGCGGACAGCAGCATCGCCCCGTCGGGCGTGAGCGCGAGCCCCTTGCCCCAATCGCCTTGGCGGCGAAAGCGGGTCGTGCCCAGCCGGGCTACCGCGCCCTTGGGCAGCGGATCGCCGTAGAGATCGACGGCCGCTCGCTCCACCTGTTGAGCTGACGCTGCGTGACTGCCTGCCGCCAGCAGCAAGCACGCCGCGGCGATTCGTCCCAGAGCCATGGACATCGCGAACCTCGCACAGAAGAGAGGATGTGCGAAACTCCAGTGGGCAGGCTAGCCGATTGCCTCGTGCGATGCCACCATCTATGCGGTGGGGCGCAACCTCGATCTCACGGCCTGACATGTTCATGGCGCTGGCGCTCTTGGCATCGCTCGTGCTGGCGGCCGACGGGCCGGCGGGGCAGCGCGCGCTGGAGCAGCACGCGCTGGAGCAGCACGCGCTGACGCACGAGGGCAACGCCGAGCGCGGGCGCGAGCTGTTTGTTAAAGACACGCTGACGCGGTGCGCCGCCTGCCACAAGGTCAGCGGCGAAGGCGGCGACGCCGGCCCGGACCTCACGCATATCGGCGGCAAGCTCGGCCGGCCGCACCTGGTCGAGTCACTCCTGGAGCCGTCGCGGCAAATCGTTGAGGGCTATCGCACCACCATCATCCGCACGGCCGACGGCGTGATTCACACCGGCGTCGTGAAGGAGCAAACCGACACGCAGCTGACGTACGTGGATGTCGGCGGTCAGCGGCACGCGCTGCTAGCGGCCGACATCGAGGAGCGCCAAGACAGCCCGCTCTCGCTGATGCCGCAGAACCTGGCCGAGGCACTGAAAGCGGAGCAGTTCACGGACCTCGTCGCCTATCTCGAAACGCTGCGGTCCGGCGGCAAGCCCACGCCCGGCGCGGGAATCACGGGGCCCATCCGGCTCCCCGCGGGATTTGAAGTCCGCACCATCGCCACTGGCCTGAGCGGCTGCACCGCCCTGGAGGCCGCGCCGGACGGCCGCCTGTTCGTCTGCGAACAGACCGGGACGCTGCGGGTCGTGAAGCACGGCCGGCTTCTCGCTGCTCCTTTCGTGCAGCTGCCGGTCGATTCCTCGTGGGAGCGCGGCCTGATCGGAGTGACGGTCGATCCCCATTTTCCCCAGTCGCCTTACGTCTATCTGTGCTACGTCGCCAAGGAGCCGTTTCCGCATCACCGCATCAGCCGATTCACCGCTCGCGGCGACGTCGCGGCCGCCGGCAGCGAGCGGGTGCTGCTCGCCGGCGACGATCAACGCAAGCTCGGCGGCAAGGTGCCGGCGGGCCATCAGGGCGGTGCGCTGCACTTCGGCAAGGACGGAAAGCTCTACATCGGCATCGGCGAGCAGACCGCCGAAACGCCGGCCCAGCGGCTCGACACGTTTCAGGGCAAGATCCTGCGGATCAACCCCGACGGAACGATCCCGGATGACAACCCGCTGGTCCGCACCGCCGAGGGCAAGTACCGGGCGATCTGGGCTGTGGGGCTGCGCAATCCGTTCACCTTTGCCGTGCGGCCGACGACCGGCGAATTGTTCATCAACGACGTCGGCGGCAAATTCGAGGAAATCAACCGCGGCGTGGCCGGGGCCAATTACGGCTGGCCCGCCGTTGAACATGGACCCACGAGCGAAGCGGCATTCCGCGGACCGGGGTTCTACTATCCGCAGGCTTCGATCGCCGGCGGCGACTTTTGCCCGCCATCATCTATCTGGCCGCCGACCTGGCACGGCCGCTATTTCTTCGGCGACTTCGTCCACGGCTGGATCAAATCGCTCGACCCCGATCATCCCGACCAGGCCGAGACATTCGCCACGGGCCTGTCCCGTCCCGTCGATCTCCGCTTCGGCCCGAATGGATCGCTCTACGTCCTCCTCCGCAACGCCTGGGTCATCGACGACAAGTTCCAGGCCGGCACCAGCGCCTTATTGGAAATCAGGCCGCACGAATAGCCCGGGAGGTCTCTGTAGTCCCCTGGATATTGACTCTTGTTTACATATGTCTATAATCTTCAAAGCTTCGTAGCTTTGCCCAGCAAGTCACGCCTGCCCAACAAGTCCTCGGACCGCTTGGGCTGAGTCTGCATAGGACGCGCGTGGACACAAATCCCTATCAAGCCCCGAAGCCATCATGGCCAGCGCCATCGGTTAG
>DASRJB010000187.1:0-8258 GCA_035649715.1 Pirellulaceae bacterium | reverse complement strand
CGGCCACCGTCGTGCGCTCGAAACCTGCTGCTAATCAATTCGCCATCAGCGCGGCGGGACCGACACGACTAACCGCGGAATCCGGTGCGGAAGCGATAAGCTGCTTTTCTTCATATTGCAGCGAGGATTGATTGACACATTGGCGTCGGAGCATCACAATCGCCGCTGCGATTCTTCGCTTAGGGATGCTGCCTCGGTCGGTTTTTGTGCTCGATTGGCGCTCTTCTTCTCTTGGAGGCCACGATGCGCCCTGCGATTTCGGAGCGGAGGCGGAGTTTTCGGCTGCAGATCCGCAGCCTGAGCGTGGAGCTGCTGGAGCGGCGCTGCTTGCTGGCCGCCCTGAGCGAATTGACGGCGGGCCAGTTTTCCCAACTGGACATCGACCCGCGGGAGCATCGGGAGGGTGCGCTGCTGGTGCAGTTCCGCGCGGACGCCAGCGCCGCGGACGTCGCGGCCGCAGAGGTCGCGGGGACGACGCTCGACGATGGCTGGGCGATCGCGCCGGGGCTGCGCGAGGTGACGCTCGCGCCGGGAACCGATTTCCTCACGGCCCTCCAGGCGTACAAGGAAAATCCGGACGTCCTGTTCGTCGAGCCGGACTTCCGCGTCTCGCTGAACCTGATGCCCAACGATCCGTTGTTCGGCTCGCTGTATGGCCTGAACAATACGGGTCAGTCGGGCGGCAGTGCCGACGCCGACACCGACGCGCCCGAGGCGTGGGACGTGACCACGGGGTCCTATGCGGTGACCGTCGCCGTCATCGATACGGGCGTCGATTATTCACATCCCGACCTCTTTCGAAATATCTGGATCAATCAGGAAGAGATCCCCACCGCGATTCGCAACAACCTGGTGGATATCGACGGCGATACGCTGATCACGTTCGCCGATCTCAACAACGCGGTGAATCAAGGGGCGGGGAGGATTACGGACCTCAATGCCAATGGCCGCATCGACGGCGGCGACCTGCTCAACAACTCCAGCGGCTGGGAGAACGGGCAGGATAACGACGCCGACGGCAAAATCGACGATCTCATCGGCTGGAATTTCGTCACCAATACGAACGACCCCCGGGACGACCATTTTCATGGCACGCATGTCTCGGGAACGATCGGCGCGATGGGCAACAACGGCGTCGGCGTGACGGGCGTCAATTGGAACGTCCAGATCATGGGACTCAAGTTCCTGGACGCGGCGGGCGGCGGTTTCACGAGCGACGCCATCGATGCCCTCAATTTTGCCGTGGCCAACGGGGCCCGGATTTCGAATAACAGCTGGGGCGGCGACGGCTTCTCGGCCGCCTTTCAGACCGCGCTGCAAAACGCGGCCGCCGCCGGGCACATCTTCGTCGCCGCGGCGGGCAACAACAGCAGCAACAACGATTTCTCCGCGTTTTATCCCGCGAACTTCGACGTGGAAAACGTCGTCTCGGTCGCCGCGAGCGACCGCAACGACCAGTTCGCCTGGTTCTCGAACTACGGCGCGAGCACGGTCGATCTGGCCGCGCCGGGGCTGGACATCCTCAGCACGTTTCCAACCTACATGACCGGCGAGATGTCCAGCGGCGGCTTCTCGACGAACTACGAGACGATCAGCGGCACGTCGATGGCGACGCCGCACGTGGCGGGCGCCTTGGCCCTGATCGCGTCGATCCATCCGGAATGGACGATCGACCAGATCATCGGCCAGCTGCTCAATACCGTGGACGTCATCCCTGAATTGTCGCAGACGATCACCGGCGGCCGACTGAACGCCGCCGCAGCCGTCGGCAACGTTCCGCCCGACACGACTGCTCCACGCGTTGTTTCCAGCGACCCGACCGGCGGAGTGACCGGCGCGGTCAGCCAGGTGCGGCTGCGATTCAGCGAGGCGATCGAGGCCGGTGAGTTCGACGCTACCGACGTCGGCAGCTTCACTGGCCCGGGCGGTCCGCTGTCGGTCAGTGGCGTGATTCCCGTGCCGGGCAGCAACCGGCAGTTTGACGTCACGTTCGCGACGCAGACGGCCGAGGGAGATTATGAGTTGGTGATCGGGCCGGACATCCACGACCTGGCCGGCAACGCGATGGCGGCCCCTTACACGGCGAGCTTCTCGATCGTCGGCACGCTCGTGATCGATTCGAGCGACGTGCCCGCGCCGATCTTTGACTTTACGGCCGTCGGCTCCTATCTGACGGTTGATCAGGATGTCTCGATCGCCGACCTCAACGTGCGGCTCGACATCACGCACACCTACGACGCCGACCTGGCGATCTACTTGATCTCGCCCAGCGGCAACTACACGTTCCTGTCGTACTTCTATGGCGGGGCGGGCAACCACTTCACTAATACGGTGTTCGACGACGAGGCGGCCACGCCCATCTGGTCCGGGTTCGCACCGTTCACCGGCTCCTATCAGCCGGATACGCCGCTGGCGACTTTCGACGGCGAAAACGCGGCCGGCACCTGGCAGCTCTGGATTGAGGACTGGGGCTTCTTCGACGAAGGCACGCTCAACAGCTGGTCGATCGAGATCACGCCGTCCGGCTCGTCGCCGCCACCGCCACCGCCTCCGCCTCCTCCGCCGCCCGGCAACGATCCGCCGTACGCGGACTATGACTATTTCACGGGCGTGGAAGATGAGGGGCTCCCGATTGCGGCATCCGAGTTGCTGGCGAACGACACCGATCCCGATGGCGACACGCTGACGGTCGTCTCCGTGCAAGACGCCTACGGCGGCTCGGTCAGCCTCAGCGGCGACACGATCACCTTCACGCCCGAGCCCAACTTCAACTACTACAACAACGGCTACGCCGGCTTCAGTTACACGATCGACGACGGCCACGGCAACTCGGCGGTCGGCTATGTCACGATCGAGCTGACGCCCGTGAACGACGCTCCGCTCGCCGTGGATGACTCGTTCAGCACCGAACGGAATCAGCCGCTCACCATCCAGCCGTGGGAGCTGGAGCAGAACGACATCGATCCGGATGGCGACTGGCTGACGGTGCCCGCCGTCAGTTCAGCCACAGACGGCACGGTGGCGATGGACGAATTCGGCACGATCACGTTCACGCCCGCTCCCGGCTTCCTGGGAACGGCTGGCTTCGACTACACGCTCTCCGACGGCGTGGAGACGGCGACCGCGCACGTGACGATCCTCGTCCGGGACGTCTATTACTTCTCGCTGACCGAGGGCGGCACGCTGACCAGCAGCGACGGCTCGAGTTTGACGTTCGCCGACGCCGACATCATCGAGCTGACGATCTCCGCCGGAGGCGCGTACCACTATGCGATGTACTTCGACGGCAGCGACGTCGGCCTGACGACTGCCAACGAGGATATCGACGCCTTCGCCATCCTGCCCACCGGAGAGATCCTGATTTCAACGCTCGGCAACTACAGCGTCGCCGGCGGCAGTCAGACGGGCAACGGCAGCAACATCCTGATCTTCTTTCCCTCCTCGCTCGGCGGCAGTACCGCGGGCGACTGGGGACTTTATTTCCAGGGCAGCAGCGTGGGACTTTCCGGCGCTCAGGAGAATATCGACGCCATCGCCATCCTGTCGGACGGCTCCTGGATTGTCTCGACGACCGGCAATGTCTCCGTTCCGGGCGTTAGCGGCGTCGATGCCGACTTGCTGCGCTACGACGGCTCCTGGCAGATGTACTACGACGGCAGCGACGTCGGCCTGACCACGGCCGACGAAGACGTGGATGGGCTGTACATTCGCGAGGACGCCGGCGGCGGGCTGCCGCGGCTGTACCTCTCGACGCGCGGCAACTTTGCGGCCGGTGCTGTCAGCGGCGAGAACGACGACGTGCTCCGCTTCACGCCGACTCGCCTGGGTGGCAACACCGCCGGCTCCTACAGCCTCAGTCTCGACGGCAGCGCCTACGGCCTGGCCGGATTCGACCTCGACGGAATTCACGTTGGCCCCGCTCCGAATGCCTCACTCATTAGCGCGCTCGGCTTCCTGGCCAGCGCTAGCGCCGACCGCAGCCAGCCCTCGGACAAAACTGGTGAACCGGCTCCGCTCGCCATTGGCGACCTGCTCTTTCCGTTGCAACCAAACCTGCAAGCACAGCCGGACAAACTCGCCGCGCCAAACGCGCCGCGGCCGCCCGCCTCAAATTCCCTCAGCGCCCCCGCGGTCGATCATCTACTCGCCGCGCTGATGGCGCGCCGCGTCCAGCCCGGCAGCGAACCGCGCCATCAGGCCAAGGAGCAAGCCACCGACGATTTGCCGCCGCTCGAGCTCTTCCCGGACGATGAATAGCTCGCCTGCTAATCCGGCGTGTCGAGATACGGGTCCTGCCCCATCTCGGCTTGCATCTTCTTCCGCTCCTTCTCGTGGTGCAGCAGCGTCATGCGGTCGCGAAGGTGGCGGCGCTCGACCTTCCGCTGGGCCCGCTTGAGCAGGTTGAGATAGCCCTGCGCCGACGAGTTGTTCGTCTTGCCGACGGCGATCATCTTCTCGGCGGTCTCGGGGCCGAAGCCCGTCCGCAGCACGTCGTCGTCCAGCGACATGTACTGCCGCACTGTGCCCGGGTCCCCCTGGCGGCCGCAGCGGCCCATCAGCTGCCGGTCGATGCGCTGCGCGTCGTGCAGCTCGGTGCAGATCACGTGCAGGCCGCCCGCGTCGGCGACTCCCGGACCGAGCTTGATGTCCGTGCCGCGGCCCGCCATGTTCGTCGAAACCGTGACCTTCGCCGGCTGCCCGGCGCGGGCCACGATCTCGGCCTCGGCGGCGATCTCGTGGGCGTTGAGCACCTTGTGCTCGATGCCTGCCTGCGTCAGCAGCTGCGAGAGGATCACCGATTTGTCGATCGACCGCGTGCCGATCAGCACCGGCCGCCCCTGCTGGTACAGCTCGCGGGCCTCCTCGACGATCGCCAGCCACTTCTCGTCGGCCGTGCCGAACACCAGGTCCGGCAGCCGCGTCCGCTTGGCCGGCCGGTTCGTCGGCACCGGGATGACGACCTTCTTATAGACCTTGCGGAACTCGCGGGCCGCGGGCACCGCCGTGCCGGTCATGCCCGCCAGGTGCTTGTAGCGGAGAAACAGGTCCTGGACCGTGATCCGCGCGGCCTGCCCCGTCGGCACCGTGACCTCGATCCGCTCCTTGGCCTCGATCGCCTGGTGTATGCCGTCGCGCCATTTGCGGCCCTCGGCCAGGCGGCCCGTGTTCTCATCGACGATCACCAGCTCGCCGTCCTTGATCACGTACTGCCGGTCGAGATGAAAATCGCGATCGACCTTGATCGCCCGCTCGACGTATTGATACAAGTCGATCAGGCCGACGGTCGAAAGCAGCTCAGGCTTGGGCAGCAGCCGCACCTGCTGCCTTCCGGCCCCGGTCAATTCAACCTTCTTGTCGTCGTGGTCGTATTCGTAGTGCTCGTCGACCGCGAACTGCGGCACGACGGCAGCCGCCCATTGATACGTGGCCGTGATTTTCTCGATCGACTTGTCCCCTAGCGAGCCGATGATCAGCGGCGTGCGAGCCTCGTCGATCAGGATGCTGTCGGCCTCGTCCACCAGCACATAGTGCGCCCCGCGCTGCACCGGCTGCTCGCCGCCCGGCTCCATCCGCGAGGCCATGATTTCGCCGAAAATGCCGGCCTGCGTCACGCCCATCCGCCGCAAGAGCAGTCGGTCGCGGAGAAAATCGAAGCCGAACTCTTTGGCCGTGCCGTAGGTGATGTCGCAGGCGTAGGCCGGGCGGCGCTCCGCGCTCTTTTGCGGCGTGAGAATCACACCCACGGACAGGCCGAGCATCTCGTAGATCGGCCGCATAAAGTTCGCGTCGCGATCCGCCAGATAGTCGTTAACCGTCGCGAGGTGGGCGCCCTTGCCCACGAGCGCGTGAATATAGAGCGGCAGCGTAGCCGTCAGCGTTTTGCCCTCGCCGGTTTCCATCTCGGTGATGCAGCCGTGGAAGAGGGCGATGCCGCCGATCATCTGCACGTCGTAGTGCCGCTGGCCGATGGTGCGGACGGCCGCCTCGCGAACCAGGGCGTAGCCCTCCGGCACGAGCTTCGCCAGCGCCTCACCCGCCTTGGCCCGGTACTTCAGCGACAGGCTGCGCTTCTTCAGCTCGCGGTCGGTTTCCTGCTTCAAGGCCGGTTCAAGTTCCGCGATCTGCTCCAGCACTCGGCCCCACTGGGCCAGCCGCCGCTGGATCGGCCCGCCGACCAGCGACAGCACGCCGGCCCGCCAGCCGGTGGGGATTCCGTTGACCGAGAGCGACGGCATGGGCGGGGGTCAGGAGTCAGGGGTCGGGAGTCAGGATGGCAGGCGGAACTGAGTGCTGGCGGCTGCACGCATCTGGCGTGCCGCAAAGCACCGCTCTTCATCATCATAAGTGATTGCACCACAGGGGTCGCTGGGTTTGCTGGCGTCGCCACGCTGGCACTTGGGGCCGCACAGCCGCTGCAGCCGGCAGAAATTACTCAATCGGCACAGTCTTCCCGGCCGAAAATGAAGCACGACCACGCCGGAGTCGCGCGCCGGGAGAGCCTGCGCGGCAATCCAGGCAAAGCCTGCCGGTTTTGCCGGCTTTGCTGGATTTTCCGGTGTTGCCGGTCGATCCAATCCTAACGACTAGCGCAGTTGTATGACCGCAGTCCGGTGTGTGGCCGGTGTAATACGGACCAAGGCGCGGCCCATGAAGATCAAGTTGTTGCTCCTGGCGTTCGCGGCGATCGCCTTCGCTGCACCAGCGCCGGGCCGGTCGCAAGAAACGATCGGGGACCGCGTGCTGCGGCTCGCGGGCCACTGGGCCGACTCGACCAGCGGTTTGTGCTCGGCCCCCATCGGGCCGCGGCACGCCGAGGACATCTCCTGCAGCGACGGTTGCTGCGGCGAGTGCAACTGCTGCTGCCGGCGGCTCGACGTCTTCGGCAGCGTCGAATATCTGATGTGGTGGGCCAAGGGGACCCACCTGCCGCCGCTGGTGACGACCAGCGATCCGGGCACGCTGCAACCCGACGCCGGCGTCCTCGGACTGCCCTCGACGACGATCCTGTTCGGCAACGAATACGTCGGCAAGGACATGCAGGTCGGCGGCCGCGTGATGCTGGGAATCTGGCTCGATCAGGAGCACAACGTGGCGGCCGGCGGCCGGTTCTTCGGCCTGGGCGGCGACACTACGCAGTTCACCGCCACGTCCGACGGCAGCGAGATCCTCGCCCGCCCGTTCTTCAACGCCTTCCTGGGCATCGACGACGCCCTGCTGATCGCGTTTCCCGGCTTCGCCGCCGGCAGCGTCGCGGCCACGCACGACACGCTGAACATCATCGGCACCGAGGCCTTCATGGAAATCATGATGTCTCGCGACCAGTGCCGGCGCCTCAGCCTCGTGGGCGGCTACCAGTTCATGCGCCTCGACGACCGCCTGCAAATCGTCAGCAACCACACCCTGCTCCAACCCGGCTTGCAATTCAACATCACCGACCGCTTCAAGGCCTACAACGAGTTTCACGGCGGCGAGTTCGGCCTCCGCGGCCAGATGTTCCGCGGCTGCTGGTCGCTCGACGCCCTGGCGATGGTCGCTCTGGGCGGGATGCGGCAGGAAGTCGTGATCGAGGGGGAGACGGTGATCACGCCGCCCGGGGGCGGACCGATCGCAACGCAAGGCGGCCTGCTCGCTCAGCCCAGCAACATCGGCACCTACGAGCGGGGCAAGTTCACCTACATCCCGTCGCTGACCCTCAACCTCAAATACCACGTCAATCCCTGCCTGAACTTTTTCCTGGGCTACAACCTGATCTTCCTCGGCGACGTGGCCCTCTCCGGCGACCAGATCGACCTGCGGGTCAACCTCAACCAGCCCGTTGGCCCGCCCCTGCCGGCCTTCACGTTCCAGGACCGCGACTACTGGATCCAGGGCATGAATTTCGGCGCCAGCTGGGATTTCTAAGTCCCGCGGCGCGGCTTCCACCTGCCTCCAAAGCCGCGACCACTGTCGCGGTGCCCGCGGAAGCCGCTAGTGCGGTTCCATTTTAGGTGTAGCGGTATCCGCAGTGCTTGAAGTAGTTTCGGCATTCCGGTTCCGTGAATTCGTCGAGGAGGCGGCCGCACAGGTCCCACAGCTTGTCGGCGGTGCGCTCAGCGCCGTCGCGGAGGAGTTTTTTAAGCTTGGCGAAGGCCAGCTCGATGGGATTCAGATCGGGCGAGTAAGGCGGCAGGTACCGCAGCTCTGCCCCGACGGCTTCGATCGCTTCGCGGACCCCGGCAATTTTGTGGCTGGAGAGATTGTCCATCACGACGATGTCG
>DASRJB010000186.1:0-4764 GCA_035649715.1 Pirellulaceae bacterium | reverse complement strand
AGGACGATTTGATAGACGGCCAGCAGCCAGAAGTTCCTTGGCTCGTCCGCGAGCGAGGGGGAGACTGGGAGAGGGGGAGAGGGGGAGATGGAATCCTTAACTTCTGTCTCCCCCTCTCCCACTCGCCCCCTCTCCCTCTCTTTGTGCTGCGTCATTTGGCCAGCGCCGCCCGCTTCTCGGCGATCAGCTTGAGGAGCGCCTTCTGCGGGTCGGCAAACTTCTGGATGCCCTCGTCCATGAGCACGTCTTCGAGTTTTTGGATATCGACCTTGGCGGCGATCTCGGCCAGGACGGGTTGCGGCGGGGGCTTATCGACTTGCCGCGTAAAGGTGCGGCCGCTCTTTTCGACGGCGTCGTTGGTGGCGGGCGGGTTGGTCTGGATGTCGCTGCCGGCAAAAGCCTCGACGTATTTCCAGGGCGGATCGCTGGGCTTCTTGGTGCCGGTGCTGGCGAAGATGATCTCCTGAGCCAGCGGCAGCTTCTTGTCCTTCCACCAGGCCTGGTTGTCGGCCCAGATTTGCTTGGCGTTGACGATTCCCACCAGGCCCTGAGCGGCGGGGCTCAGCTGAGGGACGTGCTTCTCGGTGTAGATATCCACGCGCGAGACGAAGATGCTGTAGACGCTCTTGAAGCCGGCCAGGCTGCTGCGCTTCTGGGCCCCGCGCCAGATCGCCTCGCGGGCCGCGTGGTATTGCCGCGGCGTGAAGACGAGCGTCACATTGAGCGTCACGCCCGCGGCCGCCAGCGGCTCCAGCGCGGAGATGCCCGCCGGTGTCGCCGGCACCTTGATCATCCGGTTCTGGTGGCCGGCCGACCATTGCTTGCCCAGCTCGACGTACCGCTTTGTCCGCTCCTCCAGCGGCAGATGGAGCTGCGGATCTTCCAACAGCGGCTCCAGCTCGAAGCTGACGTAGCCGTCGTTGCCGCGCGTCTCCCTGCAAACCGGCAGAAAGACTTCCTGCGCCTGCCGCACGAGCTGGTCGGTGAGCTGCCAGGCGACTTCGTCGTTCGACTTGCCGGCCGCGACCAGCCGCTCCAGGTCGCGGTCAAAGCGGCCGGTCTTGATCAGGTCGCTGACGATCACCGGGTTGCTCGTCGCCCCGGTCGCGCCCAGCGCCCGGTTGCTACGGACGAGATCCGGATCGACGGAATCGAGCCAGAGCTTCGTGCCGCTGGCAATCAGGGACTGGAGGGGCGACACGATTCTTCCTCCTTGGTAATCACGAAGTCGCGGACGAAGGCCTGGTCGAACTCAAAGACGTTCTCGAAGTCGTTCCGCCGGTCCGTGTCGGACTTCGACATCTTTCCGATCTTGATGAGATTATAGACGATCTCGCCGAAGTCGCCCGTCGAGTGAATTCCCCAGCTCGCCAGCACCAGCTTCGCCAGATAGCCGTACTGGTCGAGGGCCAACAGCCGCAGGGCCTGGCACAAGTCCTGCCCGCTGACGTGGCGGACGGGCCGGTCGTCGGCCAGGCCCAGGTCGGCCTTTTTCTTCCGCCGCGTGCGGGGTCCCGAAGAGCCCAGGCCCAGCACCTCCTGGGCGTATCCGAGCCCGGCTTCGACGAAATGATAGGCTTCGATCTTGTATCGCCGGTCGTCAGCCAGCAGCTTGACGAGCGGCGCGAGTTCCGCAGTAGCAGCGCGTGACACGGCACATTCCAACGTGTTTCTGAATCTTCCTAAAAACGCCAGCAATACAGTAGCTGCCGAGCCCGCGCACGGCTAGCCGTCGGCGGCGACCTATTTGCCTTCCAGCGGAATCGTTCCATCCCAGTTCGGGGGCGGCGTGCGGCTGTGACGGGCGATGAAGATGGTGAGGAAATCCTTGGCCAGGTCGTCGGGCGGAACGGCGTGCAGGTGCTTGTGGGCGAGCTGCCAATCGCGGGATTGAAAGGCGTCCAGGGCTTTTTCGTAGGCGGCGACGTCGGCGTCCGTGAGTTCATTCGCTCCGGCCGGCGGCAACAGCTCGCTGACCTCCAGCGGCGCGGAGAGGCCGGCGGGCTGGACCTTGGCGAGCCGGCGGACGCGGCACAGCTCGCGCGGCAGCGAAGCGCGGATCACGGCGGCCGTCGGCGGATCGATCAGGATTGAAGCGTGAAGTTGCCGCGTCATCGTCTCCAATCGCGACGCGAGATTCACGACCGGGCCGAAGACGGTGACCTTCACCTGGTCCACGGTGCCGATCTTGCCGGCTACGGCGCGACCGCTGGCGATGCCGATGCCGACGCGAAAATCCGCCAGGACCGCTTCGCTGACGAAATCCGAGCGAATGCCCAGCGCGGCCCGGCAGGCCCGCTCGACAGCGTCGGCCTGAGGAAGCGGCCAGCCCCAGAAGCCCATCGCCGCGTCACCGTGAAAGTCGCCGACGACGCCGCCCTGCGCGAGGATGTGGTGCGTCATCACGCCCAGCGCCTGGCTGACCCGATTCAAGAGGCCGAACAGGTCGCCCGCGGCCCGCTCGCTTTGCTGCGTGAAGCCGCGGAGGTCGCAGAACAGCACGACCACGTCGGCCTCGCGCGGCGCGAGGGCTTCGTCGGCCTCCTGCGAGGCCAGCGCGTCGAGCACGACCGGCGAGAAGAACTGGGCCAGGCCCGCCTGCCGTGTGGCGAGGAGCCGCGACTCGCGCAGGGCGCTGAGCGTGGTCGCCGTTAGCTCGGCGAACTTGACTTCGTCGCGAAGCGATTCGGCGTCCGGCGGTCGGATCGCGGCCAGGTCGGCCGGAAAGCCGCCGGTGACGTACAGCGCCCAGCCTTCGCAGGCCCGGCCGGGGACCGGCGTGCAGAATGCCCAATCGACCCCTTCGCTGACCGTGAACTCGCCGTCCTTCGCCGCCGGGCTCCAGGCGTGTACCACGCTCTGGCCCGACTCGATCGCCTGCCGGATCAGCCGCTCGCTCGGCCGAAACTCGCTGCCAGCCAGGACGCGGCGATCCCAGTGCAGGACCTCGACGGAATCGGATTTCAGTCTTGGGTCGCTGCTTCCTGGCTCCTGGCCCCTGGCTCCTGCCGCCCCCGAACCCTGAACCCCGAACCCAGAACCCTCCCCCGCGCGACCACTGGTCGCAGATTTGAGGGCGACCACCGCGGCGGCGCTGGCCGGCTCAATGCCGCCCAGCAGCAGGTTGACCAGTCGCACGAACAGCTCCTGGTCAGTGGCAGAGCCGCCG
Organism: Pirellulaceae bacterium; assembly: GCA_035649715.1. Taxonomy (GTDB): domain Bacteria; phylum Planctomycetota; class Planctomycetia; order Pirellulales; family Pirellulaceae; genus CAYLLN01. The sequence goes on along the minus strand of DASRJB010000186.1, from coordinate 1,595 downwards.
ATGATGTCGGGCAGCCGACTCAGGACGTCGATCCGCTTGTCGGCCTGGCGGAAGGGCTGGCGGCGGAGCTCCTCGAGCGTGAAGGTCCGCTCATCGGCCGGCCGCGGCAGATCGAGCGAGACGTGCACCCGCTCCTCGACGAGCGTAAAGGTCGTCTCGCCAATGACAAAATGCTCGCCGGCCCGCACTTGGAAGTCACTGGTCTTGTGCCCGCGGTAGAAGATCGGGTTGCGGGCCCCCTCCAGGGCTGTGACCCGCAGCCGGCCATCGACGTATTCGATCTCGACGTGTCTCCGTGAGATGCGGTCGTCCCAGGGAACGGACCAGGAGCCAGCCTGCCGGCCGAGGACGTGAATCGCCCCGGCATAGAGCTTGCGCCTCCAGCGCATGGGCGGCTGCGGTCCCTGGGCGATGAGGTCGGGCATACAAAATCCAAGAACCAAAGAACCGAAGAACCGAAGTGCGGTCAATTTGGTTCTTCGGTTCTTCGGTTCTTTGGTTCTTTCCTCGCCGCGATGGTTGCCATGCTCTGCAGCGGCGTTGATTCGATCGGCGTCGCCGCGCGGTTCAGCTTGGCGCTGGGCTCGCGGAACAGGCGGACGACGATGTACCACAAAGCCAAGCTGATCGTGACCATCACGACCAGCATCCAGAAGCTGTTCCGCATGAACTGGGCCCCCAGGTTGCGGGCCGGCATCACGACAGCCTGGCGATCGGATTGCATCAGGACGACGAGGCCCGATTCCGACTTTTCGCCGGCTCCCATAGGCGGCAGCACCGGCGCGGCGGCCGCCAGCCAGCGGCGGTCGTACGCCTTAAAGAGCGGATCGGGATACTTGCCGATCGGATCGACATAGTCTGCCGACTGCTGTTCAGTGAGCAGCGCGGGGTCCACGCGGTATTTGGAGCTGACCTCCTGCGGATCGCTCGCGCCGACCAGCTCCTTGGGGATCTCCCGGTCCTGCCCTTTGAGTTCCTTGAAGAGCGGGTGGTGCAGGATCGTGCCGGCGTCGCGGCCTTGGCCATCGACCAGCACCAGGAACTGATCGCTGGACGAAAGGGCGGCGGTCGAGACTTCGAAGTCGGCCAGGCTGATCGTGAGCACGAGGATGCCGTCGAACTGCTCGCGATTGACTGGGTCGCGATAGATGGGAGTCGACACGGCGACTTTCCAAGTCCGCTGCGTCTTGCTGAAGAAAACCGCCGACAGGTGCGTTTGCTCGATGTGGACGATGTTAGGCGGCGGCCGCAGTTGCTCTTCGCCCTCCGAGTTTCCGCTGAAGTAAGGGCGCCGCGCCACGTTGAAGCCGACGGACTTGCCGGGCGAATTTGCCTCCGTGCCGTCGAACGCAGCCGCGAGCTGAGTGCCCACGCGGTCGGTGACGAAAACGCTGGCGAATTTTGGAATCCGCGGGTCGCCACGGGCCTGGGCCTGGTAATCGTCAAGCCGCGCCTGCAAGTGCCGCTGCAGTCGAATCCGCTCGGGCTCGTCAATAAAGTCGGCCCGTCGATGCGCGAGCCGGTCGTCGGGCGTGGCCGGATCCACGAGGTCGGCCAGCGCCGGGCTTGTGTCGGCCACCTCGAAGAACACCGTG
>DASRJB010000185.1:0-4261 GCA_035649715.1 Pirellulaceae bacterium | reverse complement strand
CCGCCGTGCAGCTCGCCCTCTGGAGTGCGCCGCAGCGCGAGTTCCGCCTGCGTCGTCTTGTCCCACAGCATCCAGCGGTCGCCTGGCGTGCGCTGCTCGATGACCGGCTGGTCGGAGACTTCAATTCTGTGCTCGCGCAGGGCGGCGATCAGCTCCGGCGACGCCAGGCCCGCATCGAGGGGCACGGCAAGGCCGTCGGCGATGGTCGCCACGAGCGGGCCGTCGCTGCGATGGGCGTACGGCGTGCGCCAATCGCCGTGAGCCAGGATGTTGGTGCCGAATGCTCCCGCCGCAACAACGAGAGCCGCCGGAACAAAGGCCGCGATCGTCCGCAGTGGCGACAGCAACAGCAACCCCACGCCGACGAGCAACAGCATCGACAGGGCCGGCAACTCGTTCGATGCCAGAAAGCCGAACGCCAGTCCACCGACGGCGAACCGCCACCAGGCGCGACTTTCGCCGCTAGCGATCGGCAGCACGGCAGCGAGGCCCACGATCAGGCTGATCCCGGCCGTCAGATGGTTATTGAGCGTAACCGCGAAGGTGGTGAGAAAAGTCGCGAAACAGGCCGCGGCGACGGCAAAGACGCGCGCCCCGTCGCTCTGGCTCAGCCGGTCGATTTGCCATGCGAGAAGCACCAGCGCCGCAACCAGCGGCAGTACGTTCGTCAGCAGGAGCATCAGCCGGGCGACGTAGAACGTCTGATCCTTGAGTGTCGCGCCGGTCAGTGTTTTCACGAGCCAGTACTCGCCGGCCAGCAGCGTCATCAGGAGCGTCGGCTTGCTCGAGTAGTAATGCTGCAGGCCGTCGCGGCCGCGGTGCCGTACCAGATCGATCGTGTGCCAGCCGCGAATCCGGCCGCCCCGTTCGCTGAAGATGATGTGGTCGATTGAGTAGGTCTGGTCGTCGCCCAGCGCGCGAATCGTCGTCCATCGGCTGCGGTCATTGGCCGAAAGGAACGGCGTCGCGTTGTTGCCCTCGCCCGATTGCACGTGCATCACGCGGGCCAGCATGATGCCACCCGAGATCACAATCAGCAGGCTGTAGATCCACCAGCGGGCGGCGGGAGCGTCGTTCATGGCCTGGCTTCCTGCTCGGCCCACGACTGGCCGGCCCGCTGCTTGATGGAATAGGGAACGCTCGTGCGGCCGTAATAGGCGGTGAAGAGCTCGGCCAGAAAGCCCATCGAGATGAACTGCGCGCCCAGGAGCAGCATGCCCATCGAGTACAGCACCGCGGGCCGCTCGTGCAGCGGCTTGAACTGCCAATTCGGAAACCACTGGTTCCAGTCGGTCAAGTTGGCGAGCACCCAGGTGATCGTCAGGTAAGTCAGCCCGGCCAGGCCGATCGCAAATGCGCCGATGCCGAGCGTTCCCAAGAGGTGCTGCGGCCGCTGCTCGAAGCCCGTGAGAAAATAGACGGTGAGCAAATCGAGGAAGCCTTTCACGATCCGCGTCACGCCGTACTTCGAGCGGCCGAACTTGCGGGCCCGATGGTTGACGGCGATCTCGCCGACCTTCCAGCCGCGGGCGGCGGCCAGCACCGGCACGAAGCGGTGCAATTCGCCGTACAGCCGGACTTCATCGAAGATCTCGCGGCGGTAGCACTTGAAGCCGCAGTTGTGATCGTGCAGCTTGACGCCGGTGAGCGCGCCGACGAGCCAGTTGAAGATCCGCGACGGGCCGACCTTGTGCCAGGGATCGTGGCGGACCTGCTTCCAGCCGCTGACGCAGTCGAGTCCCTTCTCGATCTCGGCGAGAAACCGCGGAATCTCGCGGGGGTCGTCCTGCAGGTCGGCGTCGAGCGTTACGATCAGTTCGCCCCGCGCCGCGGCAAAGCCGGCCGACAGGGCCGCCGCCTTGCCGAAATTCCGCCGGAAGCGGATGCCGCGGACCCGGCGATCGGCCGCAGCCAGGCGCTCGATTTCCTGCCACGACTGATCGCTCGACCCGTCATCGACGAAGACGATCTCCAGGTCGTAGCCGTTCTCGCGGGCTACGTCGGACAGCTCGCCGTAGAGCGCCGGCAGGCTCTCGGCTTCGTTCAAGACGGGAATGACGGCTGAGAGCATGCGAGCGGCGGTTTTCCCAGGGGCGTGGTTCTCTAGAATAATCCAAACCCGCGGCCGGCGGGCGGCGATTCGCACCTCAAATCAGAAACGACTGTGTTCGAAACGGCCATCACCTTGCTGCTCGCCTTGCACCTGCTGTGCGTGAACGCGGCCAGCGGCGGGCCGCTCGTTGCCGCCTGGCTCGACTGGCGAGCCGCGCGCGGCGACGACGCGGCGGCTCTTGCGGCGAAGTTCCTGGCGCGGCATGCTTTGCTGGGCCTGCTGCTCGGGGCGATCTTGGGCGTGACGATCGGCTGGCTGCTTTGGAATCCTGCTTATCAGTCGCTGTGGACGGGGCCGCTCCGCTACAAGGCTGCCGGCGCCGGCATCGAGTTCGCATTCTCATTCGTGCTCCTGCTGGCCTGGTGGCTGTGGCTGCCGGCCAAAGGCGGCGGACGGCGCTTGTCGGCCGCCTTGCGCGGAGTGATGGCCATGCTGGCCACCACCAATCTGCTCTATCACTTTCCCGTGCTCTTCTCGGTGGCGGCGCGGTTGTACGACCGCGGGCAGGTCGCGGGCGAGACGATCCGCGGGGCCAGCTTCCGCGAGCTCGCGGCGTTTGGCGAAACGCCGCCGCTGGCGCTGCACGTCACGCTCTCCTCGCTGGCCGTCGCAGGAGTATTGCTGCTGGGCCTGGCCCTGCGCTGGCGGCGGAGCGGCGAGGCGGCCGGCGCCGATCGAATCGCCCTCTGGGGTGGCCGCTGGGCCCTCGCTGCTACGCTCGCGCAGCTTCCCGTCGGACTGTGGACGCTCGCCGTTCTGCCGACCGGACCGCAGACGCAAATCATGGGCGCCAGCCCCATCGGCATCTTGTTGTTCGTCGGCTCCCTGGCGGCGGCCCTCTGGCTGATGAGCGAGCTGGGATACGTCGCCCTGGGCGAAACGTCGCGGCCGAACCTGCTCCGCGCGATGGCCGCGCTGCTCATTACCATCTTCCTGATGACCGCCCTGCAGCGGCAAACTCGCACGCCGCAACCGGCAATCTCGCCAGGTCAACCCGCAGCGGCGGTCTCCAGCCCGTAGGACATCCATGAGCGCCGAGATCGTCACGCTAACAGACGCCGCAGCCGGCACGTCGGCGGAAATCCTGGTCAGCCAGGGCTTCAATTGCTTTCGCTTTTCGGCGAATGTTCGTGGCCGGCCGGTCGAAGTGATCTATGCTCCGCCTGATTTCGCGGAGGGAACCGGCCGGCCGTCGCGGGGCGGCATTCCGCTCTTGTTCCCCTTTCCCGGCCGCATTCCCGGCACGCGGTTCCGCTGGGAGGGACACGATTATCCGCTGGAGCCCGGCGATGCACTCGGCAACGCGATCCACGGCTTTGCCTTGTCGCGGCCTTGGCGGCTCATCGAGAGTGAGGCCGCGCGCGTCGCCGGCCAGTTTCATGCCCGGCGCGACGATCCCTCGCTTACGTCCCGCTGGCCCGCCGACTTTCAAATCACCGCGACCTACCAGCTCGCCGGGAACCTGCTGGCCGGCCACTTCCTGTTCGAGAATCCGTCCGATACTCCCCTGCCCTGCGGCTTTGGCGCGCATCCTTATTTCCGCGTGCCGATTGGCGGCCCCGGCGGGGACGACTGCGTCGTCAAGCTGCCGGTCTCGGCCCGCTGGGAGCTGAGGGACATGCTGCCCACCGGGCGCATGCTCGCCCTGCCGAATGAAGCCGCGTTTGCCGCCGGCCAGCGCTTCGGCCAGATGCAGTTCGACGACGTCTTCACCGGCCTCGCATTCGGCGGGGGCTGGTGCAGCGCGTCGATCTTTGACCCTGGCAGCGGCTGCACCGTGACTCAGCGGTTCGACGGTGCGTTTCGCGAGTGCGTCGTCTATACGCCGCCGCACCGGCAGGCCATCTGCATCGAGCCCTACACCTGCGTCCCCGGCGCCTTCGCGCTGGAAGAGCGCGGCATCGACGCCGGACTGCGAATCGTCCCGCCCGGCGGCTCCTTTGCCGCCCGGGTCGAGATCAACGTGACCTGACGCAGCAGGGCCTGGTGTAGTGCTTCAAGCTGATGGGGTCTTATCGAGAGCAGCCCGCGCGCGACGGACTTTGGCCAGGATTTCGTCAGGGGTAGCGGTCCAGGCGAAGCCCTTGGCGTGCTCGTTATGTTCATCGATATAGTCGTAGATCGCGGCTTTCAACTGCTTGACGCTGG
>DASRJB010000184.1:0-4136 GCA_035649715.1 Pirellulaceae bacterium | reverse complement strand
TTCCCGGTGCGGATGACGACGCACCCGCACGACGGCTTTCAACTCGCCCGCTGCCGCAACGCAGGGGTGCGGGCCAGCACGGCGGACTACCTGGTGTTCCTCGACGGCGACTGCATCATCCCGCCCGACCACCTGAAGGTTCACCTCGACCGCCGCCGCGAGAACACGGTCCAGGCCGGCTTTTTTGCCCGGCTAAGCGAGGCGGCCAGCGCGCGGATCACCGAGGAAGAAATTCGCCGCGGCAACTTCGCGCGGTGGGAAACCTGGAGCGAGCGCTGGAAGCTCTTCAAGCTCCACGCCAAGGGCGAGTTCTATCGCTGGATCGGCGACCGCACGCGGCCCAAGCTGTTCGGCAACAACATCGGCATCGCCCGACGCGACTACGAGCGGGTCAACGGCTACGACGAGAACTTTCGCGGCTGGGGCTGCGAGGACGACGACCTGCGGCTGCGGCTGCGGGCCGCCGGCATCGACATCGTCTCGATCGTGTGGTGGGCCCGCACCTATCACCTGTGGCACGCCCGGACGCCTTCGGCCCCCAAGACCTGGCGGGAAGGCCACAACGTCAATTACCTGCTGCGGCCGGTGCGGCTGACGCGCTGCCTGGCTGGGCTCGTCACGCGGCGACTGCGGGACCTGCACGTGCAGGTCGTCGGCCGCCGTCCGCCGAGCGAGACGCTCGACCGGACGCTGCCGCTGTGGTGCCGCGAGGCACTGGGCTCGCGCCACAACGGCACGGCGGAGATCGAGCTGGCGTTCGCGCCCTCGAGCGAGCCGTTTTCGAATAGCGGCGATTGCCGCGTGCTGATCGTTCCCAGCGGCCAGCCGGCGGCGCGAAAGCTCGTGCGGCAGAGCGACCTGATCTTCGCACGGGGCGGAGTTCCCGGCGCGGCCGAGGGCAAGACGTTTGCGATCGAATCGTTGCCGGCGATCCTGTCCAGGAACCTGGGCCTGGCGCGGGCCGCCGAGCTGGTCACTTCACCAGCGGCGTGAGAAGAATTTTCTGAAATTCGACCGCGGCGCCTTCCGACTGGAGGCAAATCGCGCCCTTGGTGATGCTGCACTTGGTGACGTGGTTCACGAGCACGCCGTTGACCTTGATGGTGATCTGATCGCCGTTGCAAACGATTTCGTAGTCATTCCACTCGCCGATCGGCTTCTCGGAATCGTCGGTCAGATTCAGATGCCGCCGGCCCTTGACCCGCTCGGCGGCGTTTTCGATCTGGACCGTCGTGGATTCCGGGATGACCCAGATGTCGCCCGCATTCTGGTGATTGAGCTGGGCCTCGATCGACTTCGGCCAGATGCCGAGGGCTCCGGGCGTGCTGGTATGCAAGAGCACGCCACTGTTGCCGCCCGGCGTGCCCTTGGGAAACCGCCACTGCAGGCGGAGCGTGTAGTCGGCGAAATCGTCCTTCGTCGTCCGCAAGTAGCCCCGCGGCTCCCCTTTGCACGAGAGCACGCCGTCCTTAATGCTCCACACATCCTCGAGTTTGGCGTCCGGCTTGGCCAGCACGGCCGTCCAGCCGGTGAAGTCCTTACCGTTGAAGAGGACGATGTCGCCCTCGGCGGCAAGGGCCGCGGGCAGCTGGCAGGCGAGAGCAACGCAGAACAGGGCGAAGTAGCGCATGGAGAACTCCTCGTTCCCCGTAGCATACGCCTCCGCGCTGGCCGCGTCAGTAGTCCTCACGCTCCGCGTGAGGTCGCCCGCTCGCATAGCGAGCGGGCGACACGCAAAGTAACACGCACCACTCTAGCGGGCCGGTTCGATTTCATGCGGCTGCTTGGCCGTGCGGACGTTGCCCTGCAGGGCATGCCGCTCGAGCTCCGCGACGCGCTGCTCCAGCCGCTGCTTCTCGACGGCGAGCTGGAACGATTCCTGCATCAGCTTGACGCGGGCCTCGGTCAGCGCGACCTCGGCCTTGAGGTGCGCGTTCTGCGCCGCCAGCTCCTGGAACTGCTTGTGCAGCTCCTCGCGCTCGGCCTGGAACTCCAGCTTCGCGGTCAGCTTCGCATTCTCGGCGGTCAGCTCGGCCAGCGACTCGAACATCGCCTGCCGCTCTTCGGCAAAGCTCGTGTGCGCTTCCAGGACGGCCTCCAGTGCGGCCTTTTCGGTCGAGATTTCCAGGATGTGCTCGATCAGCGAGTCGCGATCGTGCTTCGCGCGGCTAGCGCCGCTGCACTCCTGGCAGCAGCGGCAGTCGTCGCAGTCACAGCCTGCGCTCTTGGCACTGCACGCACAGTCGGCGCCGCATTTGGCCGCGGTGCAGGCAGCGGCGCAGGCCACTCCCGGCGGCGGACAAGCCTGGCAGATGCCCGGCGCGGCAGCCAGCGGATGCGAGAACAGCACCAGCGGGCCATGGCCGTGATGCGTCGGGAAGGCGAAATCCACGCCGATCGGACAGGGGCCCGCCTGGCACTCGATCTTGTGCTCGCAGGCCTTGTGCTCGCAGGCCTCTTGCTCGGCGACCTGCGCGAAGACTTGCTTCAGGAAGGGCACCCTCGCCAGCCACGGCGAATGCACTTTCACTTCAAACTCGACTCGGTTTTCCGGCTTGGGCGGCTCAATGCCGCGGGCCGCCGCTGCCGTGAAGACCACGCAGCCGCAGGTCAGCCCCATCACGAAACTTGCTGTTTTGAGCATAACGCTCTCCTGGTTGGCGCACTGGAACAAGACAAGGCCGCGGGATATAGCCGTGGGCTTCCGCCGCGGCAAGACGAATCCTTGCCAGCGGCGAAGTGCTGGCAAGCATGCTAGGCCGGCGTAGAACCCGGCTCGAGCTTCGGATGACGCCGGAATACCAGTGCCCATCCCGCGATCGCGGCAGAAACGATTAGCCAGCCCCAGAAGTAAGTGGCGCAGCCGATGCCCATGGGAATGATTAGGCGCAGCGGCTTGCGGATGTTGCACCACTCGACTTCGAAGCTCGGTTCAATGCTCAGCCGCAGCACCCAGTAAGGCGTGGGTTGCGTGAGAATCGCCGCCAAGACCGCGGCTACGCCGGTAAACGCCAGCAGCGACCGCGACCCGAATTGCAGCCATTTGGGAAAGCGCATCCAGCGCTCGATCACCCAGGCCGTGCAGCCGACGAGCATCAGCCAGACGACACCGTTGATGGCGAGTGCCCAGCCATACCACTGGTGCCGATCGGTTGGAGCCAGAGAAAACAGCCGCAGGACGCTGTCCCGGTTGGGATTGAAATCCCTCACCAGCAAGTGCCGAAAGGGCCAGCCGCACACAAAGGCCGTATCCCACTTCTCATAGTCGCCGTACAGATCGCAGCTCTGCTTTTGCAGCTGGCAGTCGGCGATCGCCCCAATCAGCCAGCTCAGCACGATCAGCGTGAGCCAATGCAGCCGAAACCAGGGGCGCTGTGACTGCGGCGACATGCCTTGATTCTATTTCACTCCGGCAGCGGCTGCCCTTTCGTTTCGGGGGCAAACCAGATGATGACCATGCCGATGAGATAGACGAGGCTCATCGTCGAGCAAGCCAGCGGATAGCCGTGGGGGATCGTGATGCCGGCGATGACGGCGTCGGCCTGAAAGAGGCCCATCAGGTTGCCGGTCTGCAAGACGCCGATAGCGGCCAGGATGCGGCCGAAGTTGAAGCCAAAGCCCTGGCCCGTCGCGCGGACGTTCGTGCGGAACAGCTCAGGCAGATAGAGCGGCAGCCAGCCGTAGAACGACGCGGTCATCGTGCCGGCGAGGAACGTCCAGAAGAGCAACGGCGAGCCGAAACCCTTGTTGAGGAGGAACAGTCCATAGACGCTGGCCAGCGACAGAGCGCAGAGCAGGAAATAGGCCGGCCGCCGGCCCAACCAATCGCCCATCATGGCGGCCGCGATGGTGCCCACGATCGCTCCGATGGCGAGCCAGATCTGCGTATGCTCCTTGGCCTTTGGCCGGACGGGAGCCACTGACTGCAGGCCACGCTCGCGAGCTGCCGTTTGCAGTTGGGCCTGATACTCTGACTCCGCGAGCTTGTCGGCCCAGGTCGGCGCCCACTGGGTCGAGCCCCAAGTGCCCAGCAGGGCCACGCCGCTCAGGCAGGCCGCCAGCAGCATCCGCAGCAGCGTCGGCCGCCAATTCTCGCCGCCCGTTGCCAATTGATGCCGCTGGAAGAAACGAATGAC
>DASRJB010000183.1:0-5976 GCA_035649715.1 Pirellulaceae bacterium | reverse complement strand
CTTCAAGCGCTCGCGCGACCAAACCTCGAGCTCGCGACGCCGGGCTGTAACCTTTTCCCACCGCCGTCTGGAAAAGACGCGGTGCAAAATGGCCAGCCACGTAATGCCGAGCCAGATCACCAGGGCGACGGCGATCACGAGGTAATCGATCCCCGCTTGGCCCCGCTCCACAAACATCCGCGCGATTCCTGCCCCGACGGCGCAGATCAACGTCCAGAAGATCAGCCAGGCCAGGCTGAATTGGCGCGGCGGTTCGTTGGTCAGCGGCATCTTGGCACAATCCTGCGCGATTCATTCCACCGGCGGTTCCACCGCTGGCTCTCGCTGCTTGATCCGCTCGCGCGACCACTGTTCGAGGTCGCGGCGGTGCCCCCGGATCGTCCGCCAGCGCCGGCTGAAACGCGCCGCGTGCACCAGCAGGAACGGCCCGCGAATCAGGAAATAGAGGAAGGCGCCAAACACTAGCGACAGGACGAGGAGATACAAGTAGCCGGCAATGCGCGAATCAGGAATCTGGCCGAACAACTGAACCACGTAGCGCACGCCGGTCGCGAGGACCGCGCTGGCCAGCATGAACGCCAGGAGCTGCTTCAGGCTGAACTGAAACTTCTCCGGCGGCGGCTCGGGCCGCGCGGGCGGTGCGGGGCTGTTGGCGTCGGCGCTGGGCGGATAAGATTCGCGCATCGGACAATCGGTCACTCGCGGGGAGCTTTCATTCTATGGTCAAAACCGCCAGCACGATGAAGAAACTGGGAACTCCAGCCCCCGATTTCAAGCTGACCAACGTCGATGGGCGGCTCGTCGGCCTGCACGACTTCGACAGCCAGCCCGCGCTGCTCGTCATCTTCATGTGCAACCACTGTCCCTTCGTCAAGCACGTCGCCGACGGCCTGACGCGGCTGGCGAGCGACTATCTGCCCAAGGGCGTGGCCATCGTCGGCATCAACGCCAACGACGCCGCGGCCCATCCGCAGGACTCGCCCGAGCAGATGGTCCACGAAGCCGAGCAGCGCGGTTATCCGTTCCCGTATCTCTATGACGAGACGCAGGAGGTGGCCAAAGCCTATGGCGCGGCCTGCACGCCCGACTTCTTCCTGTTTGGCAAAAACCGCCAGCTCTATTACCGCGGCCAGCTCGACGCCAGCCGCCCCGGCAACAACATCCCCGTGACCGGCAGCGACCTGCGCGCCGCGCTCGATGCGCTCCTCGCCGGCAAACCGCCGCCCGATAAGCAAACTCCCAGCATCGGCTGCAACATCAAGTGGCGCGCCGGCCACGAGCCGGCGTATTACGATCCCGTGGGAGTGAAATAACATCGCGACCAATCCATCAACGCCAAGTGGACGACAATCCCTATCGAGCGCCGGAAGCGGACGGCTATGAGCGACCTGAAGGCGCACCCTATGTCGGCCGGGCGGGCAGCGGCCGCTTTCTCGCGGCCCAGATCGATCATGCCTTCGGCGTGGTAATATTCCTGGCTGTCGGAATGAACATTGCCGAAACTGTGGGAAACGTCGGCGCTGGACTGATCGCCCTGGCGGCCTACCTCGGCTACTACCTTGTTCCGGAGTACCTGTTTGGGGCGACGGTGGGGAAGTCGCTGTTTGCGTTGCAAGTCCGCTGCACCTCGGGGAAGCGATGCACGCTCCGCCAGGTCGCCATTCGAACGGCTCTGCGCCTGGTGGAAGTCAATCCGCTGCTGCTGGGCGCTATTCCTGCAGGAATCGCCATTCTTTCGACCCAACGCAAGCAGCGCATCGGCGATCTGCTGGCCGGAACGGTGGTGGTCCGATACACCGACCTGACTCAAGCGAACCCGGCAGGCCCTGCGATCAAGATCGTTCGTCGCTAGCCGGCCCGGCGATCAATCCGGTCGGGGCCGCACCTCTTCGTCAGATGCCTGCGACCGGTAGATCCGCTCGAACCACCAGCCCCACAGCAGGTACTGGAGGCCGATTATCAAGAACACGCCCAGGCCGATCAGGACGAGCGGGCCGAAAAAACCCAGCGTCAGGAAGGTCAGGACGACGATCAGGGCCAGCGCGCCCGAACCCATCAGCACGATCGCCAGCCAGGTGCCGCGGGGCTTTTCGGGCGGATCGGGCCGAGGCGGCATTGGCGGCGATGTTATTTTGCCGGCGGGCTGCGCGAGAGGATCCATCGCCGCACTTTACGCGACAGACGCCGACTGAGCCATCGCCCCTCAGCGGCTCGTGAACACGACTGTGTCCCCTTCCCGTGCGCTGAACACGAGGTGAATAGCGAGGTTGGGCTGGAGGCGGCGCAGGATCTCCGCCCCCTTCTCCAAGTCCTCCATTTGTCGCCGCAGCTGATACGCGCCGTCGAGCGGGCCGTATTTGGCCGCGTAATAGGCGCAGTCCTGATGCGCGATCAGCCAGGCGGACGAGAGCTCGTGATGCTTGCAGAGAAACGCCAACGCCTGCTCGGCAACCCGGGCTTCCTCGACCGACGACGTCCAGCGGTTGAGCATCGCCGGCCCACCGGGCAGGGCCATCAGATCGGCCCGCTGGGAAACCTGCGACCGGACGAACTCCTCGATCTGCCCGTGCCACCGGCCGTCGGAACAGCAGATCACCAGCGCTTCCGGCCGCTCCGCCGACCAGGAGTCGGCAGCGATGAATCGCCGGGGCTGCCCAGACGGAGGCAGGTGCGTGCCGGCCGAGGGACGACGAACCAGCGTGGTCGGTGCCATGGGAAACTCCTCGCCAGACGCGGTCTCCCTGGCTTGTTCGCTCACAGCGCTACTTTCTGGCTAAATGGACACGAACAAATGACGAGAAACCAGCGGCCGCCCCCTGATGCCGTCGGTCATTCAAGCGACTTGCAGTCAGGCCACAAACTCCGGCTCGACCAGCTTGGGGATGACGCCGGCGGCGTGGCCACGGGCCAGCAATTCCTTCACCGCCTTTCGCCCGCGCTCGCCGAAGTCGAGCGTCCAGTCGTTCACGTACATGCCGACGAACGTGTCGGCCTTGCCCGTATCCAGGCCGCGGCCGAACTGTAACGCGTGCGCGAGCGCCGGCCGCCGATGCGCCAGGCCATAGGCAATGCTCTCCTTGAGCAGCCGGTTGATCTCGCGGATGGCGTCAGTGCCCAGGTCCTTCCGCACCCCGTTGGCCCCCAGCGGCAGCGGCAGGCCGGTCTGGCTCATCCACCATTTTCCCAGATCGACCACCAGGCGCAGGCCCTGCTCGCCATAGGTGAGCTGCCCCTCGTGAATGATCAGGCCGGCGTCGATCTTTCGCCCGGCGTGCTCGCCCGCGGCCACTACGTCGAGAATCTGGTCGAACGGCACGACGAGGTGCTGAAAGTCGTTGCCAATGCACATCCGCAGCGTCAAGTACGCCGTGGTCAGCGTGCCCGGCACGGCGATGGTCTTGCCGCGGAGCGACTCGATCGAGCACTCTTCGCGGGCGACGACCATCGGGCCGTAGTTGTCGCCCATGCTCGCGCCGCAGGTGCACAGCACGTACTTGTCGGCGAGGTAGGCATAGGCGTGCAGGCTGAGGGCCGTCAGCTCCAATTCGCCGGAAAATGCCCGGCGGTTGAGCGTCTCGATATCAACCAGCTCGTGCTCGAACCGGAAGCGGCCGGTGTCGATCCGGTCCTTGGCCAGGGCGTAGAACATAAAAGCGTCGTCCGGGTCCGGCGAATGGCCGACGCGGATGAGCTGGGTGGCCGAGGTCGCTGTCATGCATGTTCCTGAGCGAAATCGAGGGTAAGCCATCATGCCGCACCAGCTTCCGGGTGGCAACCACCGACTAACCGTCAAATCTGAGGGTGGTTTAACGCTCTGGCTAAACTAGCCACGGGAAAACTTCGAACTAAAATATCGATAGAGCGTGTGGAGGAAGGGCGTTAATGGTCAGTCAGGGCAGCAAGTCGGTGCCGCGCGAGGCGGTCGTCCTCGTCCACGGCCTGGCGGCGAACCGATTCATCATGGCCCCGCTGGAGCGGGCCCTGGCGAGCTGCTTCGGTAAAGTCCTCAACTGGGGCTATCCGAGCCTCTGGTCTCGTATCGAACAGCACGGAACGTCGCTGGCCGACTTTCTCCGCCTGCTCGATTGTCACGCCTACGAACGCATCCACCTCGTCACCCACAGCATGGGCGGCATCGTCGCCCGGCTGGCGCTGGGCCTGTTCACGCCTCGGCGGCTGGCCCGGTTCGTGATGATCACCCCGCCCAATCGCGGCTCGCACATCGCCAGCCGGCTGGCGCCTTACCTGGGACGCATCTGCCCGCCGCTGGTGCAACTGGCCGATCACGACGCGAGCTTCGTCCGCTCGCTGCCGCCGCCGCAGGTGCCCGAGCTGGGCATCATCGCCGCCGATGCAGACTTTCTCGTGCTGGAGCCGAACACGCGCCTGGGCTGCGAGCGGGACCACATCACCGTGCCGGGATTGCACTCGACGCTGCTCTGGCGGCGCGAGACCTTCGAGCAGGTGCGGCATTTTCTCGAGCACGGGCGATTCCACCGGGCGGCCTAGTCGCGCTGTAGGAAACACCCTTCGTGGCGTTCCCTTTGGGCGGGACCTCACGTGCCGCGGGAATGCCACAGAGGGCATTCCCTACTACGATCACTACTGGGCCTTGATCTTCCCGCTCAACTCCTTCACTCGCGCCGGCTGATCGGCCGCGAGGTTCTTCGCTTCCGCCGGATCGGCGGCGAGGTTGTACAGCTCGGGCAGCGTGCCGTCGGGCATTTCAATCAGTTTCCAATCGCCCGAAATGCACCAGCGCTGCAGCACGTTCGGCTCGGCCCGATCGATGTCGATCACGTCGTGGCCGTAGATCTCGCCGAAGAGCGTGTCGCGAGCAGGCTTTTTGCCGGCGGCGCCGTCAAGCAACCCGCCAAGCAACACGTCGAGCAAGTTGATCCCGCGCATCTCCTTGCCCGGCGGAAGGCCGCAGGCGGCCAGGATGGTCGGCGCCAGGTCGATCGTGCCGACCAGAGTCCGGTCGTCGCGGCCGGGCTTTAGTTTTGCCGGCCAGCGGAGCATGATCGGTGTGCGGATGCCGCCTTCGTTGGGCGAGCGCTTGCTCCGCGGAGCGTAGGCGTTCGCCGCGGGATTCTGGATCCAGCCGTTGTCGGTGACGTAGACGACCAGCGTGTTCTCGCTCAGGCCCTGCTGGTCCAGATGCGCGAGCAATTCGCCGCAAGTCTCGTCCCACCACTCGCAGTTGGCCCAGTATTTGGCGACGAACAGCGAATCGGTCTTGTCGCGATATTTGGCCAGCAACCGCTCGGGCGGATTGTGCGGCGTGTGCGGCAGCATCGGGGCGTACCAGAGGAAGAACGGCTTGCCTTTGTTCGCGGCGAGGAAGTCATAGATCGGCTGCAGGCCTTGGCGACCGATCTTCAAACCTTCGTCGCCATGGCGGCCCCCTTTCGTCGGATCGCCGTGCGTCATGCCCGCGGTGAAGCCGCCTTCGGCATAGTTGCCTTCCCACCATTTGCCGCTCTGGAAGCTGACGTAGCCTTGCTCGGCCAGCAGCTTCGGCAGCGTGGGCAGCCGGCGGACGTGCCGGAGCATCTCGCGGCGGTCGGTGCCCATCGGCGGATCGTTGCCGGTCACCAGGTGCTGCCGCGGATAGAGCCCGCTGATGATCGTCATCAGGCTCGGCCGGCACAGGCTCATCGGCGTGTAGCCGCGAGTGAACACGGCGCTCTGGCTGGCCAGCTTATCGATGTGCGGCGTCTTGATCGCCGGATGCCCGAGAAAGCTGTAGTCGCTCCAAGCCTGGTCGTCGGACAGGAGGATCACGATGTTCGGCCGGCTGGCGGGTTCTGCCGCCGCGGCCCGCGCGCCCAGGGCCGTCAGCACAGCCGCGGCGGTCAGGTGCATCCAGTTCGGCATGAAGCGAAGTCTCCGGTGGGTGGTAGGTGCATTGTGGGTAACCGGCTCGCCGGGCCGCCAGTAGATTAATTTTGGAAAAATAGGAATTGCAATTGG
>DASRJB010000182.1:0-8782 GCA_035649715.1 Pirellulaceae bacterium | reverse complement strand
GTGATGGTCCAGTTGATCCCGCGGACACTGCCGTCGGCGAGCACGCAGTTCATTCCGCCGGGATGAGGGCCGCCGAAGTAGCTGCCCAGCCGCGGCGATGGGTTACGAGTGAATGCGTCGCGCCAATAATCGCAGCAGGGGTTGTTGTCGCCCTGTGCGACGCGGACTCCGGTTAGCGGATTGTTGTTCGTGTCCTTGACTGGTGGCTCGTCGGCAATCCGCAGGTGGTCCTGATCGTGCGCGCTGGCGAAGTTGTGGTCGTCCATCCAGGCGCCCGTCAGGTATTGATCGGGCCGCAGCCACTTCTCGCCCAGGAGCAGCGTGTTGCTGGTGCCGTCGGTGATCGAGGCCATCCGCACGACGTGGTCGCCGCGGCCGGTATTCGCGGCGGGCGGCTCGGAGGGCACGATGATCCCGAAAAAGCTCGCCTCGGTATTGCGAATCGTGTTGGCGTCGCGCGACACCGGGCCGAAATACGGCGTGGCGTAGCAGTTGGGCTTCGCGCCCAGCGCGCTGCCCAGCGTCAGCCGCTGGCTCGGCGGCCGCCGCGATGGGCAAACGTATGCGGGGAGCCCGGTATTGCGGATATGCCCGCCGCCCAGGTTCTGGGCCGCGTTCTGCTCGACGTAGGGCAAGAGCTGGAAGGGCCAGCCCGCGGCCTGCTGCGGCGGGGCGGGCCAGGGCTGGCCCGTCGGTTGATTGGCGACGACGGGGCCGTTACTGAAGGAGTTGACGTTACCGTAGGCGACGATGCAGCCGTTCTGGCCCCAATCGCCGGCGCTCATGCCGGTCGGCACGGCGTTGGGCATCGCCCGGCACCAGTCGTACCAGCCGCTGCTGGGAAAGCGGAGATAGACGTCGTGGAAATTGTGCATGGCCAGCCCCAGTTGCTTGAGGTTGTTCATGCACTTGGTCCGCCGCGAGGCCTCGCGGGCCGACTGGACCGCGGGCAAGAGGAGCGCGACCAGCACGCCGATGATGGCGATCACCACGAGCAATTCGACGAGCGTGAAGCCTCGCCGGGACCGGACGGAACTGAACATTGCCGGGACTCCCGAATGGAGGAGCGGTCAGTGGTTATAGCTTTTGAACGTTTCCTCGTCGTACTCTTCGACATAGAGCATGGTCAGGGCGACGTACCGCTTGCCGTTCTGCGGCGTCGCTTCCCAAGCCACGGCCCGCGTGGCGCCGGTAGGTTCCAACTTGAGTCCGTACCGCACCTGGAATTTCTGATTGTCGCGCGGCGAGACGAAGATGTTTTCCAGGTCGTCGCCGATCATGAAAGCCGTCCGGTCCTGCGGCGTCAGCTTCTGGCCATACGCCCGCAGCTCCTGCTCATTGGCGGGCCCCTTGCCGTTTGCCAAGACGTAGTGCCGATAGAGCTCCAGCAGGCACTTCAGCCGCTCTTTCGCCTCCGGCTCGCCGCTGGTCGCAGCGGCTTTGCCGCAGCCCGAGACGGCGGCGCAGAGAACGAGAATCAATGAAAGCGCAACGAGCGCACGAGACATACCGGTGCCCTCCCCAAATCGTCCATCAGGCACGGAACGTCACGAACCGCAAACCCCAGCGATACCCAAGCAAACCCAAGGGACCCCAAGTCCAAGACGCCGGCATTGTAGCGCCGGCCGAGGCAAGCTGTCACGCAAAAAAGACAATACGACTGAACTACTGCCCGTGGCCCGTAAGCAAGGCCGGTCCCTGGCTCCTGGCCGCTGGCTCCTGGCCCCCGACTTCCTGATGATCGAGCGCCTCTTGCAGTCGCTCTTCCGCCGAGCGGTGATAGGGCAGGCGCTGGAACCACCACAGCAGGCCCAGGCCCAGCAATGCGGCGGCGACCGTGAACGGTACGCGATAGAAATATGAGCCGGGTTCCGCGCCGGGGGTGAAGACGAGCTTGAGCAGCGGATAGCTCTCGAGCAGATCAGGCGTGACGCGCGACAGCAGCAGCGACGAGCCGTTGTGGACGAAGTGATAGAGCATGCCGGGGAAGATGCTGCCCGTTTTGACCGCGACGTAGCCGATGACGATGCCGATGACGCAGGCCGAGATCGACTGCTGGAGCATGAAGTGCGTGAGGCCGAAGAAGACGCTGGCCAGCACGATCGCGCCCCACTTGTGCCCCAGGTGCCGCAGGCCGGAGAGGATGAAGCCGCGAAACGCCAACTCCTCGCAGATGGCGGGCGCCAGCGCGATCAGCAGCAAGGCCTGCCAGAGCGGCGCGTGGTCCACAAACTGCAGCATCTCCGCCAGCCGCTCGGCCACGCCGGGGCTCTGCGGATAGACCAGCTCGATGCCGTGCGCCAGCCAGTACAGGACCGGGTGCAGGAGCAACGCCAGCAGGCCGGCCGCGGGAATCGTGCGGAGGAACGACGGCCGCGCCAGCGAAAGCGCCAGCAGCGGCTTGCGGGTCAGCATGATCGCCATCAGGCAGGCCGGCGCGGCGACGAAGGCGAGTTGAATCGTGAGCGTGCTCGTAACGAACGAGCGCCAGTTGGTCGGTTCGGCCATCGTCAGGCCGGCGAAGAACCGGACGATCAAGATCAGCACGCCGCAGAGCAGGGCCTCGCCGACGGTCGGCGTGTCCATCCGGTCGCGGACCAGGTGCCGGATCCAGAGGCCCAGGCCAAACCGCTCGCTCTCGCGGAACAGGACCGCCTCGTTGTTGAACTGGTCGATCGCCCAGCGAATCGCCAGCAGGCAGCAGACCGCCGTCACGCCCACCACCGGCACGCTATAGCGGAGGGCCTCGAGATACTGCCCTTCGATCAGCGCCCGCAAGAGCAGCAGCACGCCGCTCAGCGGAATCAGGGCGTAGCCCAGGTCCAACTCGATCGCCGGCAGCATCGGCAGCATCATCAGCGGCAGCGAGATCATCAGCATCGGCATCAGGTAATACTGCCCTTCCTTCGAGCTGCGGGCGAAGGCGGCGATCGCCAGCGACAGGGCGCTGAACAGGGCCGAGATCGGAATCAGCGCCAGCACCAGCCAGACGAGGGCGGTCCAGGGCGGCGGGCCGACTTCGAACGGCAGGTTCACGCCGCCCATTTTTTGCAGGCGGCTGATCGTGAACGTCGCCATCGCGGTCACCGCGGCCAGGTTGAGCAGCGCCGTGAGCATGCTGAACGTCATCACCGTCAAGAGCTTGCCCCAGACGATCTCGCCGCGGGCGGCCGGGCTGGAGAGCAGCGTCTCGAGCGTGCCGCGCTCTTTCTCGCCGGCGCACAGGTCGATCGCCGGATAGAACGCGCCGGTCAGCGCCCAGATCATCACGATGAACGGCAGGATTTTCGACCACAGGGCGGCCCGCCGGCTGGCGGGCTCCGCCACGTCGGTGCTGGCCACGTCAAAGGGCTGCGTCGTCGCCGGCGACAGGCCGCTGGCTTTCAGGTTCTGCTGCACCATGGCCTCGCGCCACTGGTGCAGCACCGCCTCGACGCGGCCCGTCGCCACCTTCGATTTGTCGCTGGCGGTGTTGAAGAAGATCTGCGGCTGCGGGACCTTCCCGGCGTCGCCGCCGGCGCCGGTGGCCGCAGGCAGCGTCCGGCGAAAGTCCTGCAGCCGCCGGGCGAAGTCCGGCGGGAAATAGACGGCGGCGTCGAACGCGCCCTCGCGCAGCTCGCGCTGGACTTCGGCCTGTACCTCCGTGGGCGAGCGGCCGGCCGCGGGCGTCAGCTCGAGCTCCAACAGCCGCTGGTTGAGATGCGGGGCGAACTGTTGGCCGACGATCAGCTGCGGCTCGGCGGGCAGGCTTTCCGCGCCAATGATTCGCACCTTCGAGGCGTGCTCCTTGCGGAACTGCTGCACCTGCAACAGGGCCATTCCCATCAGTGGATAGAGCAAGAGCGGCAGCACCGCAATCGTGAACAACGTCCGCCGGTCGCGCAGCTGATCGCGCAGCTCGCGGAGGTAGATCAGCTTGACGTTGGACCAGTTCATCGGTCGGTCGGTGATCGGTAGTCGGTGGGTCGGTGGGTCGGTGAGGCTAGCGGCGGGACGGAGAGAGGGAGAGAGGGAGCGATGGAGCGGCAGTGTTGGCAGTCCCTCCGTCTCTCAGTCCCTCCTTCTCTCCGTCATGTTGGGAAATCAGTCGGAAGAATAGCTCCTCGAGGTCCTGCTCGTGATACCGCTCACGGAGCTCGGAGAGCGTGCCTTCGGCCAGGATGTGGCCGCGGTGCAGGATGGCCAGGCGGTCGCAGAGCCGCTCGGCCTCCCGCATGATGTGCGTGCTGAACAGGATGCACTTGCCCTGGTCGCGCAGCTGGGCCACGGTCAAGAGGAGCCTCCTCGCCACGAGCACGTCCAGCCCCGCCGTCGCTTCGTCGAAAATGAGGAGCGGCGGATCGTGGACCAGGGCCCGCGCGATCGAGACCTTCTGCTTCATGCCGGTGGACATCTTCGCGCCCAAGAGGTCGCGGATGTCGTTCATCTGCAAGCGCGTGAAGAGGGCTTCCATCCGCTCGCGGAGCGGCTCTTCGGCCAGGCCGTTCAGCCGGCCAAAATACTCGACCATCTCCCAGGCGGTCATCCGGTCGTAGACGGCCGTGTTGGTGGAGACGAAGCCCAGCTGGCGGCGAACCAGGGCCGGCTGGGTGAGCACGTCGCAGCCGTTGACCTTGGCGGTGCCGCTGGTCGGCTGCAGGACGGTGCTGAGAATTCTCAGGGCGCTGGTCTTGCCCGCGCCGTTGGGTCCGAGCAGGCCATAGACCTGTCCGGCGTGCGCGTCGAACGAGATGCCGGCCAGCGCCACGAACTGCCCCCGCCGCAGATCGGCGTAGGACTTGGTCAGCTGGCGAACTTCGATGATCGGCATCCTGCACTCAATTCCGCGCGCGGGGAAACGGCGCACCAGGCGGCCCTGGTCTCATAGACCAGCATACATCACCCGCGCCCGATCTCCGTGCGGCCGCGCGAGAGGGCGCGGCGAGCTGCGCGATTTTGCGGGCTCTGCCGCTTGTAGCGGCCGTGCCCAGGAGATTCAGCCGGCGGCCTTTTTCAGCATCTCGTCGAAGAGCTTCCGCTGCTGGGCCATGGCGGCGACGCGGTCGGCGGGCTTGCTGGCGTTTTCCATGAGCAGCCAGCCTTCCCACTTGGTCTTGACGAGCAGGTTGATCAGCTGCTGGTGCGGATAGTCGGCCGATTCCAGCTCGTGGATGTGGCAGGTCGCTCCCCAGCGCTTGCGGACGAGGTTGAAGTTGGCCTCCAGGCCGCCGCCGGCCAGGTCGGTCTTGTTGCTGTTCCAGCAGATGGCGACGTTGTCGTTGGTGGCGACGTCCATGATCGCCTTGATGGTCGGCAGCTCCGCGCACTTGCCGTGGACCTCCAGGCGGATCTGCTGCCCGAAGCCCGAGGCATATTCGCCCAGCTCGTTCAGGGCCTTGCCGATCTGCTCGATGGTCTTCTCTTTGGGCACGTTCGGATGAAAGTCGTTCGGCTTGACCTTCACGCCGCTGCCGCCGATGTCGTGGCTAAGGCGGACGAACTCCTTGGTGGCCTCGATCGCCTTCTTCACGACCGCCGGATCGGGATTGTCAAAACGCTCGTCGCTGCCGATGCCGACGCAGGTCACGCCGGCGTCGGAGAACCTGGCGGCGACTTCCGCGCGCTGCTTGTCGTTCAGCGCCGGCTCGACCTTGTGGGCGTGCGTCGTGCGCAGCTCCACGCCCAGCACGTTCGTCTTCTTGCAGTTGGCCAGGAGCGTCGGCAGGTCCCAGTCCGCCCCCCACATGTAGGTCACCAGGCCGAAGGCGATTGCCGGTTCTTCGGCCGCAGCCGCTGGCCGCGGCCCAAAGTTCAGCGCGGCCATTGTCCCAGCGGCCGCGGAAGTTGCCAGAAACTGGCGGCGAGTGACAGGCATGACAAATCTCCGTGGTTTGGCGGCCGCCTATTTGTTGGCGGCTTTCGCGGCTGCGCCGTCGGCGCTGATCTTGACCATCGTCAGCGACTTAGCGCCGGTATCGATTTCGAACTTGAAGTGCTCCAGGAACGACAGGCCCAGCGCGGGCTGCGCGGCGACAGCGTCCTCGCCCAGGACGACGCCGTCCACGTCCTCCACCTCGAACCGGCCGACCCGCAGCGACTTGATGTTCATCCGGCGGCCCTGAATCTCGCGGCCGTCGGCCAGGACGAGCGTCACCAGCGGGTCCTTCTCGGTCGGCTTCATCCCGAACTTCGCGGCCACCGCGTGCGGCAGGCAGACCAGGCTGGCCCCCGAATCCACGACCATCTCCTGGTCGTATTTCTCATCGACCTTGACTTTCACCCACAGCGACCGGCCGTCGCTCCGCAGCTCGATCGCCTCGGAGAGGATCGTGTCTTCCAGCCGCTTCAGCGCCTTGAGGCTGGCGATCAGGGCGGCGGTGGGGGCGAGGGTGAACTGCTTCCCCGCGGCCGCGTTGAGCCTGGCCAGGGCCGCCTTGACTTCCGGGTCGTTGACCTTCTTGGCGTAATCCGCTTCCAGCTTGTCGCCCAGCTTCCGCGCCGCGAGGACGAACTCCAGGTACGCCTCGCGGGCCTCGCTGGCCTTGATGCGGGCGGCCTTCACCTGCTCGTCGAGCTTGGCTTTTTCCTGGGCGCCCAGCTCGAACTGCCCCTCCAGCGCCTTGAGCGCACCGACCAGCTTGTTGTTCAGGGCGACGTCGTTGGGGTTGATTTTCGCCAGCTGCGTGCTGAGCTGCACGTGCTGCAGCTTGAGCTGGTTGAGGGCCTGCTGTCCCTTGGCGGCGGTTTGCTCGGCCGCCTGCAAATCTTTGTTCACCAGAGTCATCGTGCGGCGGAGCTGCGCCGACTTGCCCAGCTCTTTTCCCAGGTCCCCTTCATTGGCCAGCATGACGCCCGTCGCCAGCACCCGCACGCCGGCCTTTTCCAAGGCCGTCTTGGCGTCGCTCAGCTCGTCAGCCCGCGCAGCGCCAATGAACGGGGCCAACCCAGCCAACAGCGCCGAGGCGAGAAGTGCGATGCGCATGCGTGATCCTAGCAGGAAGGATTGCTTAGGCAGGCGAAACCAAAACGCGCCGGGCAAGCCGGGCGATTTCGACATTGGCGAGTTTAGCCCAACGCGGGACCGCAATCCAGCGCGGTTGGCTGCGGGCCGCTACGGCAGCCGCTTAACGCGGATATTGCGGTACAGGACGGTGCTGCCCGGATCGTGAGCCTGGAGGGCGAAAGTGCCTTCGCCGACGCGGCGTCCGGGCTCAATCCCCTTTTCCTTGGCAAGCTTCTCGGGGTCTTCGGTGTAGTCGGTGGTCACTTTGTCGTTGATTTTCACGATCACGTGCTGGCCTTCCACGATGATCTCGTACTTGAACCACTCGTCGTCTTTGGCCGGAGCCTCAAGCACCTTGGCGACATGGTAAACGCCGCCGGTCTTTTGCGGATCGGCTTTGAAGGTGTTGTTGACCTGGCACTCGTGTCCCTGGGCCGGCCAGTTCGTCTCCTGGTACTTGGTGTGGAAGAAGATGCCGCCGTTGCTGTTGGCCTTGGTCATGACTTCGCACTGGAAGTGGAAATTCTTGAACGGCTTCTCGTCGCCGACATAGAACAGGTGGCTGCGGCTGCCGTGCGCCACGATCGCGCCCTCCTTGAGCTGAATGCTGTCGGGGTTCTCCGTGGTCTTTTTCCAGCCGTCGAGCGACTTGCCGTCGAAGATGGTGACGAAGCCGTCGTCGGCCGCGCGAAGCGCGGCGAGCGGCAGGAGGGCGAGTGCCAATGCGGGCAGGAATCGGCGCGGCATCAGAGAGTCTCCGTGAGGATTGTCGATTAGCTCGCCAGTGTGATCGGCGGGCTGGCCGCTGTAAATCCGGGTCCGCCGGCTCAAGCAATTCGCAAGGCCCGTTTTAAACACTGGTCAACAGCCAGCATCGTGGCTGGTGAGAGGCGACCCAAGACGCGCTGAATGCTGGCTGTCTCAACAGTAAACAAGCGATCGCCGCGAATTGCCGATACCAACCGCAGGCCGGAGGCGCTCCAATCTGGATGCTTTCGATCGACGACGTAGTGTGTGGGCGGGAGTGGCGCCCGGATGCGGCTGGTGATGCCGGCGATGATCACATCGAGCATTTGGCTCGAATCGGAAACCACGAGCGCCGGCCGACGAACACTCTGAGTTGCATCCAAATAGGGCACGTCCACGAGCACGACGTCGCCCTTCGTAACGGTGAGGCTACTCATCGTAGGCGCTCATCGCCGGATCGTTCCAATCGTCCGCCATCAGTCGCGCCATATGGCGCTGCATCGTGCGCGGATCCCAGTCGTCAAGCGCGTCGCGCAATTGATCAATCGTGCCAGGCACGAGAATGCACGGGCGGCCTTCTACGACCAGCGGGACGGGTTCCCCATTGTCGATTGCCTGCAATTGCTGGCTGGTAATTTGCATCGCGGTCTCCTTATTGTCAGCCTACGCCCGCGCTGCCCGTGGAGCAACTTTTTACGGCCCGGCCATCGCATACACTCACGATGATCGGTTGCTTGTGCCGCGCGGGGAGCGCGCTCGATAATGCGCCGGCCTTTCTTCTCGCCCTGTGGAGGCCTTCGCCATGTTGATCTATCGGGCTGGAATTGTTCTTGCACTCGTGGCGCTCGCACTCCCGGCGCGGGCCCAGGACGCCGCGGCGGCCAAGGAGTTGCAGGACACCATCGACAAGTACGTCGCGGCCTACAACGCCGGCTCTCTGGACCAGGTAATGAGCCACTGGGCGGAAAACGCGGACTTCGTCGATATCCGCGGGCGGTTCCACGAGGGGCGCGACCTGGTGAGCGCCCTCTTTCGCCGCGGATTCGCGAACAA
>DASRJB010000181.1:0-25489 GCA_035649715.1 Pirellulaceae bacterium | reverse complement strand
GCCAAGGCCCTTGCGCATTTTCAGGAGGCAGTGCGCGTCCGCCGGCAGGTCCTGGGGCCGAACCACTCGGCCACGATGCAAGCCGAGGACCGCCTCGGCTCCGCGCTGCGGCAGACCGGAAAGACTGGTGCGGCGATTCAGCTGCACGAAGAGCTGCTTGCTCGCTGCCAGCGCGTGAAGGGGGCCGATTCCCAGTCTGCGCTGGCCGTCGAGTTTAGCCTAGTCCAGGATTACCAGGCCGACGGCCAGCCGGCCGAAGCCCTCCGCCGCAGCGAGCACCTCGTCCAGCGGAGTCTGGCCGTCTTTGGCACGGAGCACGAATCGACGCTCAAAGTCCAGCATCAACGGGGCACGCTCCTCTCGCAGGCCGGCCAGTGGCGCCAGGCCCTGCCCATTCTGGAGCAGGTTGTGGCTGCCCGGACGAAGCTGTACGGCCCGCACGATCCCCTGACGCTCGGTTCGCTGGCGAACCTGGCTTCGATCTACCGCAAGCAGGGCCGCCGGGCCGATGCCCGGAAGCAATTCGAAGACAACCTGGAGCAGATTTCCGCGCGGCTAGGGCCGCAGCACCCCCGGACGCTGACCGCGAAAACGGGCATCGCCCAGATGCTGGCCGAGGAAGGCCGCTTTCAGGACGCGATCGATATGGCCTCGGCCGCGCATCAAACGGCGGCGGCGAAGATTGGACCGGCTCACCCGGACACGCTCGAAATCGCTGCCGCGCTGGCCGAGATCTACGAATCCGCCGGCCGCGTAGCCGACGCGCTGTCGATCGCGGAAGAGACCTACCGCTTGCGGAAGGAAACGCTGGGCCTCGAACACCCCAGCACGCTCCAGGCACAAAGCAACCTGGCCTCGGCCTTCCGGCTCAGCGGCCGCGAAGGGGACGCAGTCCGGCTGACCGAGGAATCGCTCGCGGGACTGCGAAAGAAACTCCCGCCGAATCATCCCAAGATCGTCTGGGCCCTCAACAACTTGGGGCTGGCCTACAAAGAGGCGGGCCAGCCCGAAAAAGCCCTGCCGCTCTATCAAGAGGTCGTGCAGTCGCTGACCGAGCGCTACGGCCCGGCCAGCGCCAATACGCTCACCGCCCGCAACAACCTGGGCGGCGCGCTGATGAACCTGAACCGCGTCGGCGACGCGATTGACCTGTGCGAGGAAACGCTGGCCATCTGCGACGAGAAGCTCGGCGCCGACGACCAGACGACGCTGATCGTTGTCCACAACCTGGGTACGCTCTATCACGCCGCCGACCGCAGCCAGGACGCCGAGCGATTGTTCCGCCGCGCGTTCGAGGGCCGCCAGTTGCGGCTGGGGCCGAATAACGCCGACACACTCCAGTCGCTCTATCGCCTGGCCGGCATCTACCTGCTGCGCAAGGACCTCGCCCAAGCCGAGCCGCTGCTGCTCGACTGCCACCAGCGGCTGAAGGCCTCGCCCCAAGCGCCGGCCGACTTGGTGAAGAACGTCGAGACGGCTCTCGCCGTGCTGGCCAAGGTCAAAGCCGACCCCACCCTCACACCGAAGCGAAAGTAGCCTTCGCCAGCTGGCCGCTACTGGCCCAACCGGGCCTGGGGGCCGGGCTAAGCGGCGGATCGAAATAACGCGGTTTTGTGAAGTACTTTCCCGGAGTTTGCTCGATTAGAATAGTGGATTCATCGGCAGCTGCTTTCCGGGTATGATGGGCAAGCTACAGGGACTCGCGGATCCTGCGGCCGGGGGATTTTGTCTATGGCCAGTTCCGTTGCCCCGTCCGGCGTGCCAGTCAGCCGCCGGCAGCCGACCGACGTCGAAGAACTTACGGATTACGAGGAGATTCCCGACGGGGAACCTGCGGGAGAGGCTGGAGAATCGCCTGTGGGCGTGCCGGCTGCGGGCGAATTGGCCGGCGACGACGATCTGGATGCCGCCGAGGCCCGCCGCGAATGGATGCGGAGCCTGACGTGCACGCTCGCATCGGCCGGCGTGCATATGGCGGTCTTTCTGGTGCTGGCGTTGGTGCTGGGCACGATCACGATGCCCAAGCCGCCGCCGATCGCCTTCGATGTGGAAGAGTGGAGCCGGCAGGAAGAGCTGCTCAAAGCAGAACTGGAGCCGACGCTGACGCTGGCCTACACGCGGCCGGAGGCGCTTTATTCGAGCGCGTCGATTGCGTCGGCCGCCGCGACGGCGGTGGACGTGGCCGGCGGCGGTGGTGGAACCGGTGGTGGAGGCGGCGGCAGTGGCGGCCCTTCAGGAGGCATGATCGGTGGCAAGGGGAGCGGCCGCGGCGGCAGTGGCCTGCAGCTCGACGGCTCGCTCTTCAGCTCGGGCGTCGGCTCGGGCACCGGCGGCATCGGCGGAATCGAGCTGAACCTGCCGGGAGGGCGGAAGCTGATCGACGCAGTTCCCGACGGGCAGATCGGCGACTCGCGGGCCATCGTCGGCGGCTATCAGCAGGCCCTCGACCGCCTGACACAGGAAATCCTGTGGATGCTCGACAAGGGCCCCGTGCTGACGATGTGGGCCTTCGACCAGTCCGAAAGCATGCAGGACGACCAGAAGGAAATCCGCGAGCGGATCGAGCACGTCTACCGGCAGCTGGGGCTGCTCCGGTCGAATAACAGCGGCGCGTTAGAAACGGCCGTGACCAGCTACGGCGAGAAGTTCCTGGTCCACACTCGCCAGCCGACGCACGACTATGACGAAATACGGGCCGCCATCGCGGAAGTGCCAGTCGATAAGAGCGGCATCGAAATGATGTGCTCGGCGATTTTGCAAACCGTGGCGATCCACAAGCAGTACGCCCAGCGTTCGCGGCGGCAGATGGCGCTCATCGTGGTGACCGACGAATCGGGCGAGCGGAGCGACAACGACCAGCACCTGGAGCAGGTCATCGCCGAGGCCAAGGCCGCCCGCTGCAAGATTTACGTGCTCGGGCGCGAGGCGGTATTCGGATATCCCTACGCGCATATTCGCTGGGTCCATCCGCAGACCCGGAACACGCACTGGATCCGCATCGACCGCGGGCCGGAGACGGCCTTCGTCGAGCAGTTGCAGACTGACGGCTTCCACCGCCGCTACGACGCTCATCCCTCCGGCTTCGGACCGTACGAATGCACGCGGATGTCGCAAGAAACGGGCGGCATCTTCTTCATGCTGCCCAGCCTGGAGACGAACCTCGTCCGCGGCCAGAAGGGCAATTACGACTTGGAAGCGCTGCAGCCCTACTTGCCCGACGTCCGCTCGCGGCAGGAAGTGAAGCACGACATCGACAATTCGCCACTGCGGACGATGCTCCAGAAGGTCATTTACGACCTGAACCCCTACAATCCCGTCGCTCAGAAGATCATCGAGATGCGGGTGGAATTCGCCCGCGACCCGCAGGCTTTCGTTCGTCAGGCCCGTCAGGAGCAGGCCAAGGCGATCGTGTACATCCAGTACCTCGAAAAGGCCCAGCAGGAGGTCGAGAAGCTCCAGTACATGCGCAGCCACGAGGCCTTGCCGCGGTGGCAGGCCAATTACGACCTGCTGCACGCGCAGATCATCGCGTACCAGGCCCGCATGTACGAATACGGCGCCTACTTGGAGGAGTTCATCAAAAATCCCAAGACGGCCCCGCTCACTCGTCCGCCGAACCTGACGCACGTCACGTGGGACATCCGCACTCGCCATGAAATCATTACAGGCGCCAAGGTGCAGCCCTACATCGAGCGGGCCACCGCGATGTTCAAGAAGATCCTGGTTGACCACCCCGGCACCCCTTGGGCGGGCCGGGCTCAGTACGAGCTGAATCGTGGCTTCGGCGTCGAGTTGATCCCCGACTACGACGCACCGAATCCCTATACGGGCAGCACGCCGCTGGTTCCGGTGCCGAAGATGTAGTGGTTCCCAGCGCCTAGAACTTTATGCAGAAATTGCTTAAAATCGCCTTTTCCGCAGGGATATCCGCCTGCAGTCTTGACGGGAATATTCTGCGTGAGCACGCTCGAATCAGGCGTCGAATCGCAAGAAACTCAAACTCGGGTCAGCCGTGCGTCCAGGGTGCGCGCTCGCCTGACCGCCGGGAGAAGTAATGATGGCCGTTTGGAACCGATGGATTGTTGCGCTGTTGATGTTCTCGGCGGTCTTCACCATCACTCAGGCTGACCTGCCGAGGGCCGCCGCCCAGGAACCTGCCGCAGCCCCGGCGGCTCCCGCGGGGGCACCAGCCGCCCCAGCGCCCAAGCCCAAGAGCCGGTTCGTCTGGTTCATCATGTCGTCCGGGCTCATTGGCTTGTTCATCCTGATCCTGTCGATCTATTTCGTCGCCACGGTCATTCGCTTGTTCATCGAATTGCGGCTGGACGTGGCGATGCCGACGGAGGTCGTGGCCCAGTGCGAGCAGCTGCTCGCCAACCGCGACTACCAGGGGCTGTACGACGCAGCCAACCACAGCTCGTCGCTGTACGGCAAGCTGGTCAGCGTGGGCATCGCGGAATTGCCCAGCGGCCTGGCCGAGGCCCGCGAAGTGATGGACCGCAACTGCGACGCCGAAACGGTGGATATGGAGCGGAAGATCAGCATGCTGGCCGTGCTGGGCACGCTGGGGCCGATGATCGGGCTGGTCGGCACGCTGAAGGGCATGATCGCCAGCTTTGCCGTCATCGCCTTGTCCGATACGCAGCTGAAGGCCAGTGAGGTGGCCGGCGGCATCTCCGAGGCCCTGCTACTCACGTTCGAGGGCGTGGCCTTGAGCGTGCCGGCGATCTACTTCTTCGCGGTCTTCAAGAATCGCGTCGCCAAAATTTCCGTCGAGACGCTGCTGGCCGCCGACGAGCTCGTCCGCCGCCTCGTGCAACAAGCCAAGAAGCCCGGCGCGGCGCCCGCTGCGCAGACCCATCCCGTTCGCGGATAACCTGACCACGATCGCCCGCGGTAAATGCGGCGGCCGGCGCCGCACACGCGGAGATACCTTCGAAAACCGTCATGTCTGCTTCCCTTTCGCATAGCTCCAGCGCCGAGCCCAACCTGACGCCGATCCTGGACATGGTCTTCCAGTTGATCACGTTCTTCATGCTCGTGATCAACTTCAAGGCCGCGTCGATGGACCTGGACCTGAAGTTGCCGGTGATCGGCTCGGCCCGGCCCGTCGATACCCAGGGCCAGGAGGACCTGCTGATCCTCAACATCAACTCGCAGGGCCAGCTCCGCGTCTATGGGCAGCTCATTCCCGATATTTCGACTTACATTGCCAACGAGGCCACGGCCAGTCTGATGGTGGCCCGCCAAACGAATCCGAATCTCAAAGCCGGCGACGAACTGCCCAGCACCGTGGTCATCCGCGCCGACAAGAGCACCGCGTTCGCCATGCTCAACCGCGTCATCAGCAAATGCCAGGAGCACGGCTACCGCAAGTTCGCCCTCAAGGCGATGAACAAGACTGAGGAGACGTAGACGTGCGTCGTCGTAAAAAACGCCGGTCACAAGGCGAGGTCGAGCTGAATCTGGCTGCCATGCTGGACATGGCGTTCCAGCTGCTGACCTTTTTCATCCTGACCTTCAAGCCGGCTCCGGTCGAAGGGCAGGTCCTGCTGCGGATGCCGCCGCCGCAGCCGATAACCAACGTCAACGCCGGTCAGAAGGCGGGCTCCGACGCCAGCAACACGAATCCCGTGCAGGGACTGAATACGCTGGTCATCACGGCCATTGCCAACCCGGACGGCGGCTTGCGGCAGATGGCCGTGGGCGACGCGACGATGGGCAGCGTGCCCGCTTTGGAACGCAAACTGTCCACGGTTCTGGGCGATCCGGGCAGCGGGTTTGACCAGGTGATCGTGCAAGTGGATTCCCGCTTGCGGTATGATGAACTGATGCAGATCATCGATGTCTGCACCCGGCAAAAGCTGCCCAATGGCGAAGTGCTGAGCAAGCTCAGCTTTGTCGAGTTGCCGGCGGGCTAGTTCCCGAGCGAAAGGAGCGGGGCGATTCGAACGATCGACCGAGTGCGTGCGGCCGCGGCCAGGCCCGCGGGAGCGCTGCGCCTGATCAGCATGCTCGCGATGCTGGCGGTGCTGGCGATGCTGATCGCGCGCGCGGCCGATCCTGGCACCTGGGTCTGGTTGACGGGGGAAACGGCGGCTGAAGTAACTGCGGCGAAAGGAACTGCAACCAAGGAAGCTGATTCCAAGCCGCCTGCTGCGGTAAGTCCCGCAGCCGCTGCAGCTGCGCCAGAGCAGGTAGTGGACGGAACCGATCTGGACCCCGATGAACGAGCCACCGCACAAGAGCAATTCCAGGCGCTGAGCGACTTCACGCTCGACATGGGCCGCGAGGAGATGCCGGCATATTGGCGGCTCTTCCGCTGGTCCAAGAACCAGCCGCTGGCCCAGCTCGAGCAGCGGGCCGACAAGAACGTGCTCTTCAACCAGTTTATCGACCGCAACACGCGCGACGCGCAGCGCGGGAAGCTGTTTCGGCTGGACCTGACGGTTCGGCGGATTCTGTCGTACCCGGCGGCGGAGAACTCGGCCGGCGTCGAAAAAGTCTATGAGATTCTCGGGACGACCGATCAATCGCAGGCCTGGTTCTATATGCTGCTGACCGACGAGCTGCCGCCGGGCATGCCCGAGGGGGCCAGGATCCACGAGCGGGCGACCTTCGTCGGCTATTTCCTGAAGGTCCAGGGCTATCAGCACGCCGGGGCCGGCCCCACGGATAAGCCGCTGCCCGCGCCGCTATTGATCGGCCGGCTCCAATGGCGTCCAGCCCAGGTCGCCGCCGCCCAGTCGGACTGGGAGTTTCTCTGGAAGGCCAAAAACTCGCCCTGGGTGTGGTGGGTGGTCGGCACCGTGGCGGTGTTCTGCATCGGCCGGCTGGCTTTGTGGCTCTATCGCCGCAGCCGCCCGATCAAGGCGGAGTTTGCCGACGACGGCAAGATTCCGCCGCACAAGGCTGGCGCTGTGCGCGACTGGCTGGATTCGGTCGAAGAGGAGAATGAGGCCGCCGCTCGCGGCATTCGCAACGCCGACTACCAAAACAATTAGAATCTGACAGCCCAGGAGCTGCTTCCATGATCAAGACGAACAAGCCAGCGCCCGCCGCTGCTCCCGCCGAGCAGGCCAGCCAAGCAAGCGCAGCCGAGCACCCTGAAGAAGTCGCGTCCGGCTCGGAAGGCTGGATGAAGGACCTGATGGTCGGCATCGCCACGCAGTCCTGGCTGGCGAGTATGGCCATCCACATGACGCTGTTCATCATCCTGGCACTGGTGCTCGGCACGATTCACGTCGCGGCCACGATCGGCGCGGCCCCCGTGTTCGAGGTGATCGAAGAGCCGCAGTCGCTGGAACCAGAGATTACGCATTTCGAGGTGGGCTACACGCCGACCGACCCGACGGAGCTGACGACCGAGACGCTGACAATGACCGAGGCCCCCTCGGTCGAGGCCCAGTTCAACGACAACTCGCCGATCTTCACCGAAGCGGGCGGCGGCATCGTCGGCGGCGACTCGAACTTCGGCGGGCTGGGCGGGTTCAACGTCGCCGCATCCGGCCTGGGTCCGATCGTCAAGGGCGGCGGCGGCGTCGATGCCGGCGCGGGCTTCGGCAAGAACATGGGCACCGGCGGCGCAGGCACGGGATTCGGCAGCCGCGGCACGGGCATGCGTGAAGCGATGCTGGGAACCGGCGGCACGAAGCAGTCGGAGCGGGCGGTCGCGGCGGCCTTGAATTGGATCGCCCGGCACCAGAGCCCTGACGGCAAATGGAGTCTCAATCACACGCCCATGTGCCGCAGCGGTTTTTGCTCCGGCCCAGGTGGAGCGAATTCCGACGGCGCGGGGACGGGCCTCGGCCTGCTGCCGTTCCTGGCCGCGGGGCAAACGCACGAGAGCAAGGGCCCGTATCAAAAGAACATCCTGGCGGGCATCAACTTCCTCATCAAGAATCAGAAGAAGACCGGCGACCTTTCGGTCAACGGCTCGCAGATGTACGCCCACGGCCTGGCGACCATCGCTCTCTGCGAAGCCTATGGCATGACCCAGGATTCGCGGATCGGCTACGCCGCCCAGGCCGCCATCGACTTCATCCAGTCGGGCCAGAACCGCGACGGCGCCTGGCGCTATCAGCACGGCACCGAGCAGTCCGATACGTCGGTCTACGGCTGGCAGGTGATGGCCCTCAAGAGCGGCCAGATGGCCGGGCTCAACGTCAATCCCGCCTCCCTGCAAGGCGCGAAGCAATACCTGAGCAAGGTCTCGCTTGGCCAGTACAAGAGTGAATTCAGCTACACGCCCGGCGGCGGCCCGACGTTCACGATGACGTCGGTCGGCCTGCTCACCTCGCAATACCTCGGCGCTCGCCGCGACGATCCGGTCATCATCGGCGGCGTGGAATACCTCTCGAAGCGCAAGCCGTCGGTCAATCAGCGGAACACCTATTACTGGTACTACGCGACGCAGGTGATGCACAACGTGCCCGGAGCGCAATGGGACGACTGGAACCGCACCATGCGGCGGATCTTGATCGACACGCAAGAGAAGTCCGGGTGCCAGGCCGGCAGTTGGGACCCGGACAAGCCCGAGCCCGATCCGTGGGGCAACCAGGGCGGCCGCCTGATGGTCACCAGCTTGAGCTGTCTGACGCTCGAGGTCTATTACCGCTATCTGCCGCTCTACAAGATCGACGACGTCAAGAAGGACCTTAACAAGGCCCAGTAGCCCAGCCGGATGATGAATTCCGTTTTGGTCCAAAGATCGTGGCTGGTTGTTCTGGCTTGCGGCTTGTTGATTGCGCGCGGCGGGCGGGCTGGCGAGCCGTATCTCGAATTCCTCCGGGCCTTGCAGCTGAAGGGCTATGGTGAGCAGGCCCTGGCGTACCTTGACCAGATCGCCGACCAGCCGGACTTGCCCGCGGACCTCAAGCGCGACCTCGTCCTGGAGCGCAGCAAGTCGCTGAAGATCGCCGCGACCGAAGCCTACGACGCGCCGCAGCGCGACAGCCGCCTGGCCGAAGCGAAGAAGCTCTCCGAGCAATTCTTCAAGGATCATCCAGACCACGCGGAGGCGGCTTCGACGCTCCTGGACGAGGGCAAAGCCGCCCAGTTCCGCGGCCAGATAAGCTTGGCGAAGATGCGGGCCGCCCGCAGCGCCGACGAGCAGAAAGAGCATCGCACCGCGGCCCGCACGACGCTCACCGAAGCCCGCAAGCTGTTTGCCGATGCCGAGAAGACCCTCAAGGCCCGGCTCGATGCGCTGCCCGCCGACCGCCCGGTGCGCGGCCGCAACAATCCGCGCGAGCTTCTCGATTGGGCGTGGCTTGAGGCCCGGTTCTACGGGGCCCAGTGCGTTCTGTTCGCCGCACAGGCGATCGAAAACGCCAAAGACAAAGAACGCGTCCAAATGCTCAAGGAGGCCGGCGACGCCCTCGACAAGCTGTTTCAGGAATACCGGGGCAAGCCGCTGGGGTCGCTGGCCCACTTGTGGCACGGCCTGGTCTACGAAGAGCAAGGCAATACGACGACGGCCCTCGACGTCTACGACGAGGTCCTCGTCCTCGCGCCGGAAGGCAAGGACGCCGATCTGGATCTCGCTCCGCTCTTCGGCCAGGCGGCCCTGTTTCGCCTGAAGCTGATCGCCAAGACCGCCGAGCCGAAAAAGGTGCTGGCCGAGGGCGAAGAGTGGTTGCTGACGAATAAGCGCTGGCAGAGCACGGGCCCCTACCAGGGCATGCACCTGGAAACGACTCGGGCCCGGCTCAAGCTGGTCGAATCGGCCCGCACGGCGACCGAGAAGCAGAAGCTCACCCGCGATGCGATTGCCGCCCTGACGGCGATCGGCAAGGTCGATTCGGAGTACCGCCACGAAGCGACGATGATGCGGCGGGGCATCGTCGAGAATACGACCGCTTCCGCCAACATGACGCTGGCCGAGCGGATCGCCGTCGGCGACGAGGCGGCCGCCAGCGGCAACTGGTCCTCGGCCGAGACCATGTACCGCGAAGCGATCACGCAGGCCACGACCGCCCGCGACAACAAGCAAGTCACGGCTGTGAAGGGTAAGCTCGCTCAAGTGCTGTACCAGCGCGTGCTGAAGCACTATTCCGCGGGCGAAATGGACCAGTGCCTGGCGCTGGCCGGCGAGATCGTCCGCGACAATTCAGATCAGCCGATTGCCGAGAGCACCTCGGCGGTCGCTGTGGCCGCCGCGCTGCAGGTGTATTCGACGGTTGTCGCGGACGGGAAGGCGGCGGCTTTGGCGCGGCTGGAAAAAGTGGCCACCTATGCCATCTCCCGCTGGCCGGACAATCCCGTCGGCGACGACGCCCGGATGGCTCTGGCCCAGGCCCGCCTGATCCAGGGCGACTTTGCCGGCGTAGAGCAGCAGGTCGCGGCGGTGACGCCGCAGTCGAAGCGATATCCCACGGCGCTGCAGATTCTGGGGCAGATTCGCTGGCGGCAGTACGTCGACATCAAAAAATCCGAAGATCCGGCGCGGGCCGAAGAAGGCAAGAAGCACCGGGCCGAGGCCGTCTCCGCGCTGCAAACTAGCGTGCAGCGGCAGCGGGCCGCGTGGCAGGCCGGCACCGAGCCCATGCCGGAGCCGCTCTTCGATACGCAGCTGCTACTGGCCGAGATCATGCTCGAGGGCCAGCAATTCAAAGACTCCGCCGAGCTGTTCGCCCCGCTGATGAAGGCCCTGGCCGAGAAGCCGCCCGGAGCAATCGACCAGAAGACCCAGCGGGCCTACGTCGGGGCGGTGCGTGCGCTGCTGGCCGTCGGCGATGCCGCGCAGGCCGGCGAAGCCGCCACGGCGTTCGCAAGCATCAGCGGCGACTCCGCGCAGCCCAACAGCCTGCTCGTCGATTTGTCGAAGCTGTTCGCCATCGAGCTGCGGAAGCTGGAGGCCGAGTCGGAGACGGGCGTCAGTGGGACGCCTATGAACACCGCGCCTCCTCCCGCTATCGGCAATCCGCCACCATCCGCGCCGCCCGCCGATCCGCACGTCGCCGCACTGCGAGACAGCCTCGGGAAGCAGATCGACGCCATCTACGGCCGCAACCTGCTCTCCGTGCCGCAGCTGATCTACGTCGGCGACACGTCCGTGCTGCTCGGGAAGAACGAGCAGGCCCGCACCGTCTATCAGCGACTGCTCGACACGATCGACAAGGACGAATCGGCCAAGGCCACCGCCGGCGCGGCCACCACGCGGATTCGCTCGCGGATCATCGGCCTGTTGCGCAGCGAAGGCAAGCTCGTCGAAGCCAACAAGCAAGTCGATGCCCTGATCAAAGCCCATCCGACTGCCCTCGAACCTCAGCTGGAAAAGGGCTACATCCTGGAGAGCCTGGCCGCAGCCAAGCCGGCCATGTACGACGAGTGCATCGCCCACTGGACGCAGCTGCGGGTGCAGCTTGGCCGAGCGAAGACGCGCCTGCCCGAATACTATGAAGTGCTTTACAACGCCGCCCGCTGCCTCGTGCGCCAGGCCCGCGCCACGAACAACAAGGAAAAGGCGCTCCAGGCCGAGCAGATGCTCAAATCGACGCTGACCCTGTCGCCCAAGCTCTCCGGGCCTGATATGGTCGCCAAGTACGAAGCGCTCCTCAAGGCCGCGGTCATCTTGCGCGGTGCTCCGACCGCCGCCGCCAGTTCCGAGCCGCGGCGGGCGGCTGTTCCGTAACCTACGCCCGCGCCGCGAAGTGCTGGGCCACCTCGCTGGCCGTCAGGGCCCGCTGATAGAGCGACGCTTCATCGAGCCGCCCGCGGAAGTAGTGCCAGCCGCCATTGCCGGCGGCCCACAGGTCGGTGAATCCGACGCCCAGGTAATAGTCGTAGTCGGCCGCATAGGCCACCTGGTTGATGGTCTGCTGGCCGACCTGCACACCGTCGATGTACAGCGTTTCGACGCCCGCAGCATAGGTCACGGCGACGTGATGCCAGTTGCCGTCGTTGAATACGGCGCCCACGGGTGAGGTCAGGCGCTGGGTCGCGCTGCCGTGCCAGAACAGGCTCGAGCGGAGCCGGCCATCGACGCCGAGGTGCACGACCGGCACATACCCGCGGGTGGCCGCGCCGCCGACCGTGGTGCCGCCCCCCAGCTGGCTCAGGATTGTGCCGCTCGCGCCGGCCGGGGCGTTGAACCACGTTTCGAAGCTCAGCGGCCCGCCGTACGTGCCGAAGGGCGCATCCGGCAGAGCGACGTACTGATTGGTCCCGTTGAGACTCACCGCCGTGCCGGCCGGCAGAGCGCCGGGCTGGCCCAGCGCCGGCCCGTTGACGTACATGCCGCTGTTGCCGTTGCCGCTGGCGTCGATCGCCGTGATCCCGCTCGCCTCGTCGAAGCGGTAGGTGGCGATCGGAGCGCTGTTGACCGGCGGTGGATTGCCCTGGGCGAAATGCTGGGCGACTTCCGTCGGCGTCAGCGCCCGCTGAAAGAAGACCGCTTCGTCCAGCCGGCCGCGGAAGAAGTGCCAGCCGCCATTGCCCGCTTCCCAGAGGCTCGTCTGGCCCACGCCGATGAAGTAATCGTAGTCGGTTGCGTAGCCGGCCTGGCTGATCGTCTGCTGCGCGACCTGCGCGCCGTCGATGTACAGCGTCTCGACGCCGGCGACGTAGGTCACCGCCACGTGGTGCCAGTTGCCGTCGTTGTAAGACTGGCCCGCCGGCGAGGCCAACCGAGCGCCGGCCGAACCATGCCAGAACAGGCTCGACCGCAGCCGGCCGTCGGTGCCCAGATGCACGACGGGCACGTAGCCGGGCGGGATCGATCCGCCGGGCACGCCGCCGGCGGCCGTCTGGCCCAGGATCGTGCCGCCTGCGCCGGCGGGAGCGTTGAACCAGGTCTCGAAGCTGAGCGGGCTGCCGTAGGCGCCCAGTGGCGCATCGGGCACGGCGATGTATTGATTGACTCCGTTCAGGCTCACAGCCGTCCCGCCAGCGACGACGCCCGGCTGCCCGAGCGCCGGCCCGTTGACATACTGAGCGCTCTGCCCGTTGCCCGACGCGTCCGCCGCCACCGTGCCGCTGGTCTCGTTGAAGCGGTAGAGCGCGCTGGGATTGCCGGCCGGTGCTTGCGGGAAGGTCACGCGGAACGCCTGCCCGCCGTCGCGAGCCAGGTAGTAGAGGCTGCCGTCGCCGGCCACGCGCAGATCGACCGGCCCTTGTGCGCCGGAGGCGAACCGAGTCACTGTGCCGCCCGCGTCGCGGACATTAATCCAGTCGTTGACGAAGTCCGCGAAGAAATAGTCGCCGGCAAATTCGGCCGGAAATTGCGGCGTCGTCGGGTTGTAAAAAGCGCCGCCGGTGATTGCGAAACCCTGAAACGTGCCGCCGCCGTGCGAGTAGGCATAGATCGGCCCGCGATGCGT
The DNA here is from genome assembly GCA_035649715.1 of Pirellulaceae bacterium. Classification (GTDB taxonomy): domain Bacteria; phylum Planctomycetota; class Planctomycetia; order Pirellulales; family Pirellulaceae; genus CAYLLN01. The sequence continues at coordinate 12,167 of DASRJB010000181.1, read as the reverse complement.
TCCCGGGCCGGGCGGCGCCACCGTCGGATTGCCCTCGTTCTGCGGCCAGCCATAGTTCGAGCCGGCGATGCCGTCGTTGATCTCCTCCCAGCTGACCTCGCCGACGTCGTTGATGAACATCCGCCCGGTGCCGGGCTGGAACGTGAACGTAAACGGGTTCCGCAATCCCAACGCCCAGATCGCCCGCTCGTCGCCCGTGGCCGAGCTGAAGAACGGGTTGTCGCTGGGGATCGTGCCGTCCTTGTTGATCCGCAGCATCTTGCCGTGCAGGTTGGCCAGTGTCTGGGCGTTACTTCCATTGGCGTTGTCGCCGACGGCCGCATACAGCTTGCCGTCGGGCCCGAAGTGAATCGCGCCGCCGTTGTGGTTGGTCGCGCCGCTGAGCGCGTCCAGGTCAAAAATCACCGTCTGCGTCGGCACGCCCGTGCTGCCGTCGTCGGCCGGCGTCGTGCTCGTGCCGGCAAAGAAATAGTCCGCCGCACTCGTATCGACGACCGTGAACGCGCTGATGCGGTTGTGCAAGAACGGCGACGTAGTGGTGTAGTACAGGAAAACCTGCTTGTTGGTCGCATACTGCGGATCGAAGGCGATCCCCAAGAGTCCCCGCTCTCCGCTCGAATTGAGCCCCAGCCCGCTGACGCTGCCCACGATGTCGGCCGTCGTACTGCCGGGGCGAAAGCGCTTGACCGCGCCGGTTTGCTCCAGGACCCACAAGTCGCCGTTGGGCGCCAGTTCCATCGCCGTAGCCCCGGAAATGCCTGCTGCCACGGGCGACTCTACAAACCCACTCGGCAACGTCGCCAGCAGCACTCGCGCCTCTAGCGACTCGACTAGCAAAGGCCGGCGACGGGATTTGCCACCAGGACTGCGATTGAGCCCATCCATGATGAGTTTTTCCGCTAGTGGAACGATTGGCGGCGACGAGGCGCACCGCAACGTGACGGGGGCCATCTGCATTTCGCATGCCCTCGCCAGAGCTGGCCGTCGTGCGTAGATCGACGGCTCCGCCAATCGACGCCGCGACAAACTGTCGCTCGCCCGGCCAGGTGCCGCCGCCGTTAATTTCTCTTCAATTTGCGGCGGAAACCGGTAATTCGCCGCAGCGCCCAAAGGGAGAGCTCGCTGAGGGCACCGGCAGCAAGCAGCAGGGCAAGGCCAAAGAGGCTGTCGCCGACGAGGCCGAGCCAGTGAAACCCGTCGAAGACATCGATACGGAAGTCGTCGGTTTTGAACGATTCGGTCTTGTAGGGGAATGGCCAGCCGTAGTCGTGGCCAAAAATCCATAGACCGGGAAAGATCGGCGGAGCGTCGCCGGAGACGTGGCCCAGCGTACGGTGGGAGTGCTGCCGCGTGTTGGCGACGAGCAGAGCGCCGAGCACTGCGACCAACAGCAGCAGCGTGAGCAGGCGAAACCGAATTAGCGAGCGCCAGTACATTTGCCTCTGCTTCAGCCGGCGGAGTTCTTGCGGAGCCGATACAGCACGTGGCGGCGGAGCGGATGACCCGCGGGCAAGAGCGGATGGTCGAAGTCGTCGGCGGGATCGTGCGTCATGCCGAGCTTCTCCATCACCCGCCGCGAGCGGACGTTGGCGGGCACCGTAAAGGAAACAATCTCGGCCAGCGCGAGCTTCTCGAAGCCAAAGGGCAGCGCCGCCCGCGCGCCTTCCGTCGCGTAGCCGCGGCCCCAGCAGTCGGCAGCCAGCCGCCAGCCGATTTCGACGCAGGGCGTGAAGTGCGCCTCGAACTGTGGAACGGAAAGTCCGATGAAGCCCGCAAAGGGCGTCACGCCGGGAATCTCCACGGCCCACTGGCAGTAGCCGTGCTGCTGGAAATGGGCTTCGATCCGCTCGACTCGCTCGTCGCTTTGCTCGCGCGAAAGCAGCGCAGGAAAATGCTCCATCACCCGCGGATCGGCGTTCAGGGCCGCAAACGGCTCGCGATCGGCCGCGCGCCAGCGCCGCAGGAGGAGCCGCTCGGTTCGCAACTCGACCAGATCGTGCATGCTGGCTGACTTGCCTGGGGATGAGCGCGATTCGATTTAACGCAAAGACGCCAAGGAGCAAAGGCGCAAAGCAAGGCATTTCTTTCAGCTCTGCTCGACTTTGTGGCTTTCGCCCCTTCCATCCTTTGCGTCATTAGAAGGGATTCTCGCGCTACAGCCTGCCATTTTTGCCGCCGAAGTTTGTACATTTCGGGAAACGCGGGGGAGCGAAGTCATGCAGATCGACCGGATTGACCTGTTTCATGTGGCGATGCCGCTGATCTATCCCTGGCGGACGGCTTACGGCGAGGACGCGGCGATCGAGAGCGTCCTCTGCCGGATGGCCAGCGGCTCGTGCGTCGGCTGGGGTGAAACGTCGTCCCTGGCCGCCCCGTGCTACAGCCCTGAATGGGCCGGCGGCGTGTTTGCCGTGGCCAAACAATGGCTCGCCCCGGCCCTCGTGGGGCAGCAGATCGCCAGCGGCGAGCAGCTGCAGCAGCGGCTGACGCACTTCAAGGGCAACCAGTTTGCCAAGGCGGCGCTCGACACCGCCTGGTGGAGCCTCCAGTCGCAGCGGGCCGGAAAGCCGCTGCACGAGCTGCTCGCCGATGCGGCCGGCTGCACGGCCCGGGCGGATGTTCCCGTCGGGGCCGACTTCGGCGTGATGGACTCGATCGACGATTTGCTTGTCGCCGCCGGAAAAGCTGTGGCCGAGGGCTTTCCGCGGATCAAGCTGAAATTCCGCCCCGGCTGGGATCTGCCGATGCTCCGCGCCGTCCGCCGCGAGCATCCGTCGCACACGTTTCACATCGACACCAACAGCGGCTACCGGCTGGCCGACCTGCCGCTATTCCGCGAGGTCGATGAGTTGAACCTGGCGATGATCGAGCAGCCGCTGGCCCACGACGACCTGGTCGATCACGCGGAGCTGGCGCGGCAAATCCGCACGCCGGTCTGCCTGGACGAGAGCATCACCGGCCTGCGGCAGGCCGAGCAGGCGATCGCCCTCAAGAGCTGCCGCTACGTCAACGTCAAGCCTGGCCGTGTCGGCGGCCTGACGGTTGCCGTGCAGATTCACAATGGTTGCTCGCGGGCCAGCATTCCGTGCTGGGTCGGCGGGATGCTGGAGAGCGCCGTCGGCGCCAGCCACTGCGTGGCGCTCGCCATGCTGCCGAACTTCACCTACCCCGCCGACATCTTTCCCAGCTCGCGATTCTATCGCGAAGACCTCGCCGAGCCGCCGCTGGAGCTGATCCGCACCGCCGCCGGCCAGCCCGGCGTGCAGCCCTTCCTCCGCCTGCCAGAGCCGCACCCGCAGCGGCTGGAGAAGCTGACCGTGCAACGGGCCACGCTCGCTTAGCCGCCGCGCCCATAAGGCGCCGGCCTGGAGACCGGGGCTAAGCGGCAGATTACTCTTTGACCGCGGCTGCCGTTTCATCGAGCGACCAGACTTTGATGACGTCGGACAGGCGGGCGATGGTCGCCAGTTTCTTGCTGTCCGCTGAGAAGCGGAGATCGCCAATCGCATTCCAGTGCCCGGCCAATTGCTTGACGCGTTGGCCCTTGCCGACATCGAGCACATCGACGCTGCTGGGTCCCCCGTTCACCTCCGAGTCACGAACCACGGCCAAGAGCGTGCGATCGGGCGACAATTTCACCATGCCCTCGCCAATGTCGGCGATTATCGTCTCAGGTTGCTCGCCGTTTGCGGACCAGCGAATCAAAGCCCGCCTCGGCGGCGGCTTTCCCAGCGACCGGGCCGTCGCCCAGATTCTGCCCGAGTCGTCGATGTCCAGGACTTGATCACACCACATTCCCTGCTGCGGTTTGCGAATACTCGGGAGCGTCAGCAATTGCTCACCCGAGGCGGTATCGAAGATAAACCACTCGGCGGCGCCCGCGGCCAGGCGTGTTCCATCGCCGGAGAATTTCAAGGTGTGGACCAGAACCTTCAAATCCCGTGGGGTGCGATCTTCCGCGGTCAGATCGAGCAGCCGCAGCCCACCCTTGGCCTCGACCCAGGCCAACTGCTTTTGCCGAGGATTAAGCGCGATGGCCGTTACCTGCTGCGGCGTGGTAAAGACGAGCGGCTCGGCCGAATCGCCAAGATCGAAAAGCATCCATCCCACAAGGGGACCTCGCCAGGCGGACACAACAATCTGCTTGCTCGCGCTATCGAACAGGGCGTGGTTGACAACGCCACCGGGGTGAGGCAGCTCCAGACGGATTTTCTTCGTCTGCAAGTCGAAGAGCGTGACCGAGCGCCGGCCGAATTGATGGCCGGCCCAGAGATAGCGCGAATCGTCGGCAAACGAAAAGTCCACGCAGCCGGCCAGTGCGGCCCAGACTGAGGACTCCTCTCCTCCGGGAATCTCTTTCGCCTCGGCCCATTCGATGAAATCTTCGTAACTGTTCTTCCAGATCCAGACCCTGTCGTTGGCGTTGAGCGGGCCGACGAGCGGGCGGATGCGCCGAGCCAATTCATGATCCTGGCAGACCTGGGAGCAGAGGGCGGCGAACTGCACGACGCTTTGCGCCTGGGGGTACCGCGCCACCAGCACGTCGGCCGACTTGGCCAGCAGCCGGCGATCGTAGTCGCCCCAGAGGATCGTCGTCGGGTCGTCGCACTCGTACCGGTGAATTTCGCGGGCGATCAGTCCGAACAGCTCCAAGCCGTCCTCGCCCGGCACGAGCTCGGCGACTTCGGCAGCGAACCGCTCTACATCCCCGGGCGCTCCGCCCCACCGCGGCATCATCGACGTCGCCATTTGCGTGTACAGCGCGGCATATCCAGGATCGATCTTGCGGCCGGCATCGAACCAGGCCCGGACCTGCTCGTCGGGCAAGCTCTCCGCCATGGCCACGATGAGGAGCTGGCGGTAAGCCTCGCCGTCCTTCAGATCGAGCTTGGCCGCCTTCTCCAACAGCCTGCGGGCCTCGTCGATCCGAGTATGAAAGAGCTGCCACCCGTCGTCCGTGACCGTGAATGCGTAGCCCCCGCCGCGGGCTTGCCAGGCGTAGTCGATGTGAGACTTCGCCAGCGCAATCAGCGGTGTCGGAGACTGGGGAAACTCGTCGCGCCATTTTGCGAGAGCTGCACAATGCGCGGGATAGTCGGCGGAATCCGTGTAGGCTGGCGCAGCCACGTCATCGTACATGCTGCTGAGATCGTGATTCAGCACCGGTTTCTCTTTGCGCGCCCGGCGCACGCGCTCAAACGCCTCTTCCACTTGCGACCAGGTTAGATCCCCTTTGCGAACCGGCTCGGCGGCGGGCTGCGGTGGCTCATCTGGCTCCGGCTGCTTTTTGACTTGCGGGAGCGGAGCTGGAGGGTTCGGGCCGCGGGGCGGCTGAGGAGCCGGCTTGGTGGCGGAGACCTTCGGAGGCGGCGGAGCGGGAAAGTCAATGACTTCGGAATAGTCGTTGGGATGCTGCGATTGCTGCCAGATTATGACCCCAAGGGTGACAACAACCAGGCCAACTACGACGCAGGCGACGATGTTGAGCAGGCGTTTTGACATGGACGCGCTCTCCACGATTCGCAGGTGGCTGCAGCATCAGGACGCCGCACGGCGCACTTTTGACGTTTAGATTGTCTTCGGCCGGCCGAGGACGGGATAGGCGGGGTCCTGAAAGCCTTTGCCGCTGTGCTCGCCGGGCGGGACGAGCGAATCGACGAAGGCTTCGTCGGCGGGGGTGATCGTCACGTTCAGGGCGGCGACGTTGTCGTCGAACTGCTCCATCGTCCGCGGGCCGAGAATGATCGAGCTGAGGATCGGGTTGGCCAGGCACCAGGCCAGGGCGAACTGCGAAGCCGCCACGCCCTTGCTGCGGCAGTGGTCGGCCAGCTTCTGCGAGATGATCAGGCTCTCGTCGCGGAGCTCGGCCTCCTTCATCCGCTTGTCGTTGCGCGAGGCCCGGCTGCCTTCGGGGAATTTTTCACCGGGCTTGTACTTGGCGGTCAGGATGCCGCGGGCCAGCGGGCTGTAGCTGACCACGCCGATCTGCCGCGCCTGGCAGAGCGGCAGCAGTTCCACCTCGATGTCGCGGTTGACCAGGTTATACAGCGGCTGCACGGCGGCGAACGATGCGAGTCCGAGCTTGTCGCTGGTCCAAAGCGCCTCGCATACTCGCCACGCGCGAAAGTTTGAGCAGGCGGTGTAGAGGATCTTGCCCTGGTGTACTGCGTCGTCCAGGAACCGCAGCGTCTCGTCGATCGGCGTGTTGTAGTCGGGCGCGTGGACGTAGTAGAGGTCGATGTAATCGGTCGCGAGGCGCTGGAGGCTGGCGTCGAGGGCCTGCCGCAGGTGCAGGCGGCTCGTGCCCCAGTCGTTGGGGCCTTCGCCCATCTTGTTGCGGCCCTTGGTCGCCAGCACGACGCCAGCGCGGCGGCCGGCGAGGGCCTTGCCGACGATCCGCTCCGATTCGCCGGCCACGTACATGTCGGCCGTATCGATGAAGTTGACCCCCAGGCCCAGGGCCTTGTGGATGATCGCGATCGAGTCGGCCTCGGTCGTCTGGGCGCCGAACATCATCGTGCCCAGGCACAGGGGCGAGACGCGAACGCCAGTGCGGCCGAGGAGGCGGTGGTTCATAAATGACGAATGTCGAAACGAGTTGTCACCAGCCCTGCACCCGATACAAGTTCTTCTCCGTCCGAATAAACAGGCAATCGTCGCCGACGGCGTACGAGGCGAGCGTGCGTTCCTGAAAGCCGGCGTCGGCGAGCTTGGTGAACTCTTTGCTGGGAGCGATCACGACGGCGGGGCCTTCTTCGCTCTGAATGTAGATCTTGCCGTCGGCAAAAACCGGCGAGGAGGAATAGTTGCCGACGACGCGCTTCTGCCAGTGCTCGCGGCCGGTTTTGACGTCCAGGCACGTCGCAACGCCCTTGTCGGACACCAGGTAGACCTCGTCGCCGACCAAGAGCGGCGACGGCGTGTGCGGTGCGCCGCGCTGGGCCGTCCAGGCGACGTGCGAGTTGGTGACGTCGCCGCGGCCCGTGGGGCGGATGGCGACAAATTCCGGCGCGTCGTAGCCCGTGCTGAGCAGCACGAGCCCCTGCCCGAAGATCGGCTTGGGAATCACCGAGTAGCCCTCCGTCGTGACGCGCCAGATTTCGCGGCCGCTGGCCGGATCGAGGGCGTTGACGACGCCGGCGGCAGGGCAGATCACCTGTTTCTGGCCGTCAACCTCGATCAGCGTCGCCGTGCAGAAGGAGAACTTTTTCGGCGGATCGCCCGGTCGGCTGAATCGCCAGGCCTCCTGGCCATTGGCCGCACGGAGGGCAACGACATACGGATTCGTTGCGCCGTCGCAGCTGAAAATCAGCAGACCATCGACCAGAATCGGCGAGCAGCCGTTGCCGTGCACCGGTTCGTAGGCGTTTTTCCTGTTTTGCCAGAGGATGTTGCCGGCCGGGTCGAGGCAGGCGGTGCCTTGATGGCCGAAATGCACATACAGCCGGCCGCCGGTGACGAGGGGCGTCGGGCTAGCGTGGCTGTTCTTGGTGTGGATCGCGGGAGCGCCGGCATCCTGGCGGAAGACTTCCTTATCCCACAGGATCTTGCCCGTCGCCGCATCGAGGCACAGCCCCCGCAGCGAAAGTTCGCCGCGGCTCGCGCTGCCCGGATCGAGCGGCGCAGCCGTCGTGAGGTATAGCTTGTCCGCCACCAGCACCGGCGACGACCAGCCCTTGCCGGGAATCGCCGTTTTCCAGGCGACGTTCTTCGTCTCGCTCCAGGTCGCCGGCAGGTTCCTGGCCGAACCGTGGCCGTCGCCGGCGGGTCCGCGAAATTGCGGCCAGTCGGCGGCGGCGAATAAGGGACAGACGAGCAGAATCCAATAGCGGGCGAAGTTCATCATTTCTCGAGGGGCTATTTTTCGAGGAATTCGACTTTGCGTGGGGCGGCGAGCGCCGCGAGCTGTGGGATGTCGGCAGCCTCCAGCAGGCCGAAGCAAAAGACCTCGGGCGTCGCGTTCACCTGCCCGCCCTTTTCGATCACCTCTTTCAGCGAGCCATAGCTGCCGTGCAGCGCGAGGCCGGCGATTGCCTCTGGCTCCAGCGCTGTAGCAGCCAGCGCGATCAGGCTCGTCCGCGGGCCGACGGCCTCGATTTTGGCGGGACCTAGCTGCCGCGGGCCAGATAGCCACTTCGCCACGGCGATCAGCTGGCCGGCCTGAACGCCCAGCGGCCGCTCGCCAACCGACGAGACCAGCAAAGCAAACAGGAAGTCCTTGTTCTTGATCTTCGATTCGCCGAGATAGAACGGATCGACCGCCACCACGCGGTTGCCGGCGGCGAGCAGCTTCTCGATTGCGGCCGCCGCATCGGCCCGGCCCGCGTCGGCCAGGACGATCGCCACCGTTTTCGACTCCGGAGGGGCGATTTCGACCGCGGGAATCGTCCATGCCTCGCCGATCTTCAGCTGCCAGCTCGTCACCTCGACCGCGCCTGCCATCTGCCGGCTAAATTCGCCCTTGCCGATCGAATACTCCAGCGGCAGCCGCTGGTGCTTGCCGGTGCGAAGGGCGCGGGTCAGCGCCTCGCGCTGCTGCGCCGGCTCGGCCGATTTCGGCTGCGGCTGCATGAGCCGGCCAGCCAGCTGCTGCAAGTCGAGGTTATCCGTCGGCAACTCGACGGTGAGTTCCTCCGCGGTCTTCACCTCGGCCTCGCACTCGATCTCGTTAGGCGAGAAGGCGGCATCGCCGGCGTACCAGTGCTGGCCGATGACCTTGTAGAGGGCCTCGCGGTTGTCGCGGAGGAAGTTGTGAGTCCCAGGTTCGTAGTTGATATGGTCGTGGAGGTTTTCCGCGCGGCCGAGGAGCTGATAAACGGGCCGGGCCGCTTCCAGGAGCGGCGGCAGGGCGTGCGGCGCGGCGAAGCAGCAGTTGTCCTTTTCGTTGAACGTGAGCAGCGCGACGCGTGGGGCGAGCATCGCGGTCAGATGCGCGTAATCGGCGGTCGCCGCCAGATCGACCGGCGTCTGCTCCGAGTCGCCCAGGTCGGAATAGTTGTGAATCCGCGTCAAGTAGCTCGAATAGCCGGCAACGGGATTGGCCAGCGTTACCCGCGGCTCCAGCGCGCTGAAGAAAATCGTCTGCCAGCCGCCACCCGAAAGCCCGGCCACGCCCACGCGGCTGCTGTCGGCATTCGGATGAGCGAGCAGGATATCGAGCCCGCGCTTCATCGCCAGATAAAAGGGCGCGACGCCGCTGGTGCCGCACAAATCGAGCTGGTTCAGCCTGTAGTGCGTGAATCCGGGCCCGCGAAGCTGGCCCATGCCGAACCACTCCAGGTTGAGATTGATGATTCCCCGCTTCGCCTGATTGATGCAGCGAATCTGCTTGTAGTCGGCCGCCTTGCCCTTGCCGTCGTGGCCGTTTACGTTCAGAAAGACTGGCGTCTTGCCGTCGAGCTTTGTCGGCTCATAAAGCAGCCCCGGTACCCACAATCCCGGCGCGGCTTCGAACCGCAGCTTCTTGATCTGGTAGCCTTCGCCGCCTTCGATCGTTTCCAGCCACTCGACCTTCCCCTGATAGTCGCGCCACCTGGCTGCTTCGCCGCGGAAGACGACTTCGTCGAGCGTCTTCTTTCGCAGACCCTCGACGTAAGCCGTCCAGGCTTCGGCACTTTTGCGCTCCGGCGCATCCGCGGCCGGCAGCCGGACGACGCGGGCCTCGCAAAACGCCTCGACCTCACGCTGCGGCGTGCCCGGCGGCAGGATTGGCTGCGACAGCAGCTCGCGGATCAGCTCGGCCTTGAGCGTCGTCTGCTTCGACGACGGATCGATGGGCAGATCGAGCGGCGGACCGATCCGCAAGTTGCGGTACCAGACTTCCTCGCTGTGGTTCTGCAGGCCGAGAAAGCCCTTGGTCAGGCGGCCCTTCAGTTCGGGAAACGTCGTCTCGTCGGCTGCGACGATGAGCACGCCATTGTGAAAGACGTGGTACTTCGTGCCGAGGCAGTTGATCTCCAGCCGGTTCCACTGGCCGGCGGTGCGGGCGACGTGCTTCGTCGCCGGGGCGATGGCATAGAGGCTGCCGGTGTATTGATACGGGCGAATCGTCCGGTAGCGGCCGTCGGCATCGTCGAGCACCTGGACTTCAATCCCCGCGCCGTTGCCGTGATGGTTGCCGTTTTCCGGCACGCGGATATAGACGCCGCTGTTGCCGCCGGCTTTCAGCTTGTATTCCAGCCGCAAATTGTAGTCGCCATGCTGCTCGGCGCTCCTGAGCCAGGGGCCCTTTTCGCCCGTGCAAACGATCAGACCCTCTTCCGCTTTCCAGCATTTCTCGGCCGGCTGCCCGGCCCCTTCCCAGCCGGCGAGCGACGTGCCATCGAACAGCGGCCGGTAATCCAGCTCGGTGACCGCGATGTTCTTGTATTCGAATTGCCCGCCCAGCGGCACTTCCACTTGCAGTCCGAGATAGCCGTCCTTGGCCTGGATGCCGTCGGTCTCCCAGGCGGCCTGGCCGTTGATCTCCATCGCGGCCCGCTCGCCGACGACGGTCAGCTTGACGTGGTTCCAATCATTGGGCTTCACCAAGCCCGTGCTCTTGGCCTTGGGAAAGCGGATCAGGTTCAGTTCGTCCCCCTGCTTGAGGTTGACCTGGTACTGAGCGGGGAACGGCCGGCCCGCCGGCGGCGGCTCGCAGCGAATGTAGATGCCCGCGTCGTATTTCTCCTTCTGCAGCGCGCGGTAGTCGAGCTCCAGCACGAAGTCGCGATAGCGGTTCTCGGTGCGAACCAGCCCGTCGCCCGCCTTGGCCAGCAAGACGTCGCCATCGACGACGGCTTCGCAGCCCGTGACGACCCAGCCATCCAGCGACTTGCCGTCGAAGAGCTGGCTGCGGACGCCAGCCGAGTCGGCGGCAAGCGCGGCTGCCGGGATGAAGAGGATCGCGCAGACGAGCAGCAGGCGCTTCATGGGAACAACCTCGGCGGGAAAATCGGGCGGGAGAGTGGATGATACGCTCGCGCGTCAGCGGCGGGCAAGCATCCTCAAATCACCAACCCGACGCGTAAGCGAGGGACTTTTTGAAATTCGGCGCCCAATAAGTCCCTCGCTTACGCTGCGGGTTGTTATGGAGGCGCCATCGCGGCGCGCCACTGGCGTTCGAACTCGGCCAGCGGCCGGCCGGCAAGCTTCTCGAACCGCTCGATCGGGTCCATGCGTTGGGCGGCAGACGTCACATATTCGCCCAGCCGCGGGCTGGCCAAAAGGCTCTCGTGGAACGTGAGGTAATGGGCCAGGCCCCAGGCGTAGAGATAGTGCCGCTGCGAAGATTCCGTGCCGTGCGGGCCAAGGAACTCGCGCTCCTGGGCGGTCAGCAGCTGCGCCAGCGGCAGCGGCTGCTGGGCCACGTCTGCCCGCAGACGCTTCAAGCGTTCGCGGTCGGGCGCGTCCAGCCGCAGAGAGTCGCCGTCGAGCTGGCCGCCTTCGAAGACCTGGGCCAGGCCTTCGTTCAGCCACCGCGGCACGTGCTGCTCGTCCGGCGGGAAGACAAACGTGCCCAGGTAGGCGTGAAACGCTTCGTGCGTCAGGCGGGTGAACATCTGCCCGGTGACATCGGCGAACTTGCGCTCGTTGGTCCGCTGCCGCTCGGCGTTGGCGGTGAGGGCCTCGTCCATTTCCGCCTTCCAGGTCGCCCTCCGCTGGCGAATTTCCGCCGTGGCATCGGCTGCGGAGAAGCCGGCGGCCTTCAGCTCGGCATTGAGGGCGTTCATCGCGGCGTCGTGCTGCGCGTCGAGCTTCGCGTACGCCTGGCGGACCTGCTCGTGCTCGCGGCGGACCTGGGACAGCCGCTGGGCGAACAGGTTCAGGTCGCTGCCGGCAAAGATCGTCCGCTCCTTGGGCCAGTAGAACGCGGCGTTGTCGAGCGCCAGGTCCAGCCGCCGCAGCCGCTGGCGATAGTCGTCGAGCGAGCCGTAGAGCACGACCGACAGCCGCTGGGGCTGCTGGACGCGGGGCGGCAAGAGCGTGCGGTAGGCCCGGAACATCTGCTCGATCCGCACGACGCAGCGCCGCGTCGGTTCGTCGCCGGCGGTGCTGGTCAGCGTGAACCAGGGGCCGTCGTAAAGCAGCACCGCCGCGCCGCCGGAATCGTTGGCTTCCAGCTCGACTTCTTCCAGCCGGCCGGCTTCGATGACGGCCCGGTGGCGGAAGCGAGCGAAGCGCGCGAC
>DASRJB010000180.1:0-11146 GCA_035649715.1 Pirellulaceae bacterium | reverse complement strand
GCTGGGCGTACAGACTTCCGCCGCCGAATAGAACTGCGTGAACCGCAGCCCCTCGCGGGCCATGCGGTCGAGGTGCGGCGTCTTGATCGTCGGATGGCCGTAGCAGCCCAAATCGCCGTAGCCGAGATCGTCGGCGAAGATCACGACGAAATTTGGTGGGCGATCGGCTGCAAACGCGCTTCCGAAGAAGGCCAAACTCCACGCAGCGGCAAGGTAAACAACTGGAGATTTCATCAGTAAAGGCCTCAACATCTTTTCTACACGACTTGAAAACCGCCTGAACGCCGGCAGAAATCGGCGAACGGAACGAGCAACTCACGCCGAGCGGCGTAGCGCTGGTAAGCCTCTTCTTCGGTCCACTCGGAAACCGGCTTGTCGGACTCAGGCACCGCGACGATCTCACCGCGAGACAGGAGCCGCTCGTTGGTGGCCATTCGGGCAACCAGCGATTCGATGTGGTCGGCCGCCTGAATCGCCTCGGTCGCGGAGAGGTAACCCCCGCACCCATTCGACTCGCAGCGGTCTGCTCGTTCACCGGGCGGCAATACGCCCGCACGAACTAACAGCGCTACGGTGGGACGCCAGTTCCACCAATTGATCGTCAGGTCATCGCCCGACGCAGGTACCAGGATGACCGCCATGACGGAAAGTCCGGACTCGGCCGGGGTACTGACAACGAGCAAGAGCAACATAGCAATGCGAGTGGTCTACTATAATCCCGCCATGTCAAAACCGAGCCAACGGTATGATTGCCTCATCATCGGCGCCGGACACAACGGACTGGTGGCGGCGGCTTACCTGGCACGCGGCGGCAAGAAGGTTTGCGTGCTGGAGCGGCGGCACGTGCTGGGCGGCTGTGCGGTCACGGAAGAGCTGTGGCCGGGATTCAAGATCTCGGTCGCGTCGTACGTCATCAGCCTCTTCCGACCGGAGATCATTCGCGAGCTGCGGCTGAAGCAGTACGGACTCAGTATCCTGCCGCGGAATCCCTCGTCGTTCACGCCGCTGCTCGATGGCCGCTCGCTCTTGATGGGCCCCGACGAGCGGGCGACCTGCGGCGAGATCGCCAAGTTCAGCCGGCAGGACGCCGAGCGCTATCCGGCCTACAACCGGCTGCTGGAGCGCGTGGCCGCGGTGCTCGAGCCGATCCTGGCCAAGGCCGCCCCCGATCCGCTGCCGCTGCCCGCCGAGTGGCGGAAGATCGGCGTCGGCAAGCGCCTGCGCGACGCCGGCCGCTTACTGGAGCTGTATCAGTCGATCGGCCGGCTCGGCGAAGACCTCCCTGAGGCGATCGAGCTGCTCATCGGCCCGGCGCGGCCGATTCTGGAGCGGTGGTTCGAGGCGGAAGTCCTGCGGACGACGCTGGCCACTGACGCCGTGATCGGCGCGTTCGCCTCGCCGTCATATCCGGGCACGGCGTACGTCCTGCTCCATCACGTGATGGGCGAAGCGGGCGGCAGCCGCGGAGTCTGGGGCTATGTCCAAGGCGGGATGGGCGGGCTGACCGCCGCGCTGGAGAAGGCCTGCCACGATTTGGGCGTCGAGATTCGCCGCGAGTCGTCGGTGAAGCGGATCCTCGTGAGCAAGGGCCAGGTCGCCGGCGTCACGCTGTGGGACGATTCGCTGCTGGAAGCGCCCATCGTGGCGTCCAGCATCGACGCGCATCAGACGTTCGAGCGATTGCTCGATCCGGCAGAGCTGCCCGCGGAATTCCGCACGGCGGTCGCCAAAATCGATTACGCCTCGGCGTCGGCCAAGATCAACGTCGCCCTCTCGGAGCTGCCAAACTTTACCTGTCTGCCGTCCACTGTGATCGCGCCGCACCATCGCGGCACGATCCACATCAGCCCGACGCTCGACTACATGGAGCGGGCCTTCGACGACGCCAAATACGGCAGCCCCAGCAGCGAGCCGATCCTGGAGATCACGCTGCCGACGAGCGTCGATCACACGCTCGCCCCGCCGGGCCAGCACGTGATGAACATCTTCGTGCAATATGCGCCGTACAAACTGGCCGATGGCCAGTCCTGGGACGACATCAAGGAGGAGTTTGGCGACCGCTGTCTCGATCTGCTCGCTCGCTATGCGCCGAACATCAAAAACGCCGTCCTGCACAGGCAGGTGCTGACGCCGCTGGACCTGGAGCGGCTGATCGGCCTGACCGGCGGCAACATCATGCAGGGCGCGATGACGCCCCAGCAGCTATTCATGATGCGGCCCGTGCCCGGCTGGGCCGACCATCGCACGCCCATTCGCGGGCTCTATCTCTGCGGCGCAGCCACCCACCCCGGCGGCGGCGTCCTCGGCGCCTGCGGCCGCAACGCCGCCGAGGAAATCCTGCGGGACGGCTGAGTTTTTTTGGCATCCATTCTGGCGCGGCACGCCGAATGCATTATTGGACGCCGGCAATGACGCCTGGGCTATTGCTGCCTCGGACAGCGACATCTTGGCTTTTCGACCATGATTCCAGCTTTCCCCGATGATGGCGAATCCACCGACCTGGGTTCTCTTCGTCCACCGACTGGCCAATCAGCCGACGACGACAAGAAAACCTGGTCGAGCGATTCCCGGACGAGTTTGGAGTGGCCGGAGGATGATCGAGACCTGCCGGTAGCGCCGTGGGACGAAAGCGCTCGGGGCTGGTCACGAATCGCCTCGGTGCTGCCGGGCTGAGCCCTTTAGGGGGTTCCCGGCCTGCGAGGCCGGCTTCCGACAAGTTGTCCACCACGCGACAGTGCTAGCATCTTTGTCACGCTAGTACGCCAGATCGCCATTTTCTTGAATCTGCCCGATTTTTCGGGTGTGTGGCCTTGTAATCAAAAATAATCTGGCTGAAATTGAAGGCCTCTCCCAGGGCCGTTCGGCCTGCTAACCGGAACAGGAAACTCGACCGTGAGGAAAGATTGCGATGAGCGCACGGATTCTTGTTGTCGATGACGACCACGACAACGCGGACTCACTCGCCAGACTGGTACAGATTTTGGGGCAAGAACCGATCGTCGCCTACAGCGGGGCGCAGGCGATCCGCGCTGCCGAAGAGCAGCAGCCGGAACTGGCCCTGATCGACATCGGCATGCCCGGCATGGACGGCTACGAAACGGCCGCCCGCATTCGCCGCTCGACCGGCGGGCGCACGATCCTCGTCGCGGTGACGGGCTGGTCTCGCGCCGAAGACAAGCAGCGGGCCACCGACGCCGGATTCGACTTGCACTACAGCAAGCCCATCAGCGTCGATGCGCTCCAGGAGCTGCTGGAGATCCCCGACTTGGCCTCCGCAGCCGCGGCGACCTGATCGGGAGTTTGCGCCGCAGTTTGCCTGGCCGTGGACGGCATTGCAGCACGCTTTGGTCGCGCGGGAAGTCTGCCCGCGCGCGGCGGCTCCGTTTTCGCCCTCTCCCAATTTGCGCCGGCCGGTGCCACAATAATCGGCCGCAAGCGGCGAATCACGGAGAAAGCGATCTATGGCTACAGGCAAACAGAGCTGGCTCGATGAAAAGGCCCAAACGCCGGTCATCGACGCCTATGTCCAGAAGCTCTCGACGTTCGTCCAGGCGATGGCCGACGGCAAGATCGACGACCACGAGCTGGCGGCGCAGGAGCAGCGGCTCTCAGCCGTCATGAAAGAGGTCGAACCGACGCTCAGCGACGCGCAGCACCAGCAGGTCACGAAGCTGCTCTGCGAGCTGACCGCCTATAACATCATGCAGACGCTGAACTCGCTCGAGCAAGCGCGGCCGCACGCGAAGTTTCGCGGCTGATGCGTCAGCCTCTCCCTGTGGGAGAGGGCGGGGGCGAGGGTCTTCAGGTCTTCTGGATTCGCCTCGCCCGACAAGAACCATACACCCTCACCCTAGCCCTCTCCCAAAGCGAGAGGGGACACGAACATGGCCGGACAACCCAAAACCCCGTTTTACGTCGCCGTTCTCCTGGTCGTCACAGGACTGATCGCGTTCTCCGCCTGGCGAATGTTGCGGAATCAGCCGGGGCCTGTTCCGCCGATGCATCAGGCCGGGAATCAAGAGCAAAAAACCAACGGTGGCAAACCCGACGGCGGTACGCCCAATGGCGGCACGCCGGCCACCGGTGCGGCCGAAGCCGCCGACACCGCCGGCATCACGACGGTCAAGGAGTTCACGCACAAGCCGTCGGAGCGGCTGCCCGCGGTGAAGGGAACCGCGGCCTACAAGCCGATGGAGAACAACACGGTCCGCTTCGCCCTCAACGTCTGGGCCGGCTGGGCCCCCATCATCTATGCCAACAACGGCTTCAAGGCCGACAAGGCCTGGAAGACGGCCGACGGCAAGGATTTTCGCGTCGAGCTCGTGCTGATGGACGATCCGATCCAGATGCGCGACAGCTACACGGCGGGCAACGTGCACATCGGCTGGGCGACGCTCGACATGCTGCCGCTGTTTGTCGATGGCTTCGTCGATAGCTCGGGCAATCCGCGCGACAGCCGGATCATGCCCCGCGTCTATCAGCAGGTAGACTGGTCCAACGGCGGCGACGGGATCGTCTGCCGCGACACGATCAAGACGGTGGCCGACCTGCGGGGCAAGACGATCGCCCTGGCCGAGAATTCGCCGTCGCACTATTTCCTGCTGAACATGCTGGTCGCCGGCGGCCTGCAGCCCGCGGAGGTCAAGATGTTTGGCACGCCCACGGCGTTCGAAGCGGCCGCGGCGTTCAACACCAGGAAGGACATCGCGGCCGCGGTCTCGTGGGCGCCGGACATCTACAAGCTGTCGGAGGTGAAGGGGAACCGGATGCTGGTCACGACCGGCACCGCCAACAAGCTGATCGCCGACGTCTGGTACGCCCGGGCCGACTTTGCCCAGGACCATCCGGACATCTGCGAAGGCCTGGTCCGCGGCATCTTCGACGCGATGGCCGACCTCAAGCAGGATGCCAACAAGCAGAAGTGCGCCGAGCTGATGGCGACGGGCTACGGCCTGCAGCCGGCGGACGCCCTGGGCATGCTGGGCGACGCCCACAGCACGAACTGGGGCGAGAACTACCAGTTCTTCGTGAACCAGAACAACCCCACAAACTTCGCCCGGGTCTGGAACCAGGCCGATTACCTGTACCGCTCGGTGCGGCTGCTGAGCAATCAGCAGGTGCCGTTCGACCAGGTGATGGATTACTCGATCATCGCGAAGCTCGGCACGGAGCCGAAGTACGCCGCGCAGAAAGACGAGTACGGCGTGCAGTTCGCGCCCAAGCCGACGGCCGCGGTCCGCGGGGAGGAGGAGATCCTGACCAACACGGTCGTGATCCACTTCTATCCCAACAGCTGGGAGATCTTCAAGAAGGTCACGAAGGACCAGGAGGGCAAGACGATCGAGGTCGATTACGACCCGAAGGCCAAGTATGTGATCGATGAGATCGGCAAGCTGGCCGGCCAGTTCGGCAACGCCCGGATAATCATCGAGGGGCACACCGACAGCTCGATGAAGGACAAGATTCCGGCCGAGATGGTCAAGGAGCTGTCGCTCAACCGGGCCAAGGCCGTGAAGGAAGAGGTGATCAAGAAGTTCAATTTCGATTTCAACAAGTTCAACGTCGAAGGCTTTGGCTGGGACAGGCCGGCCGATCCCAGCGACCCGCTCAATCAGGCCCAGAACCGCCGCGTCGAGGTCAAGATCTTCACGGCGGAGGCAAACTAATCCCTGCGCTCGGCGCGGGACCTTGGGGTGCGCCTTGCGTTTTGACGCACAGGCGCAAAGTCGTAGAGGCGCAAAGAGAAGGCAGATATTTAGAGATGTCCTCATTCGCTTCGGTGACTTCTCTCCGCCATTGCACCTTTGCATCTTTGCGTTAAATCCAGCGGCGTTGCCACGTCAGACGTCGCTGCCATTCTGTTATGAGCGTCCCTGCCACCTCAGCGCCTCCTCCGCAGCCGGCGAGAACCGGTTCGCGAGGCTGGCTGGGCGATTGGTTCACGCTGCGCAAGGATGGGCCGCTGTGGGAGTCGGTGCTGCTGGGGACGGCGTGCGTCGTGCTCTGCTTCGCCCTTTGGTGGCTGCTGACGCTGGGCGAGCCGGCGGAAAAGCGGTTCATCGGGCCGATGACGCTGCCCAGCCCGCGGGAGACGCTCGACCCGCGCAACGACCTCTGGCCGCCGCCCGGCGCGGATCTGACGAAGTGGAAGCCCAACCGCGAGCGCTTCTGGAGTGAGCGGAAGGACCTGGCGATCAACACGCTGGTGACGCTCCGCCGCGTGGGCCTGGGTTTTCTCTTGGCGGTTGTCGTCGGCGTGCCGCTGGGAATTGTGGCGGGCTGCTATCCGCGGTTCAATTCGTTCCTGATGCCGGTGGTCATTTTCGGCCGCAACATCCCGCTGGCTGCGGTGCTGCCGCTCTTGCTCTACATGTTTCAGCACGGCGAGCAGCGGAAGATCATGTTCATCTTCGTGGCCTGTGTGGCGTTCGTGATTGCCGACACGGCCCAGGCCATCCGCGACGTAGCCGGCCGCTACATCGACACGGCCTACACGCTCGGGGCCGGCCGCTGGCAGACGATCATGAAAGTCCTCGTCCCGCTGGCGATGCCCGCGGTGTTCAGCTCGTTCCGGGTGTTGTTCGGGCTGGCCTTCGGCTACATCATGCTCGCCGAGTCGATCAAGGAACCCGACGACGTCGGCGGCCTGGGGTTTCAGATCAACACGTTTCAGAGGCGCGGCCCGCGGGAATTCATCTACCTGATTATCCTGATCATTCCGCTCGTCGCGCTGGCCGTCGATCAGGTCCTGTTCTGGATTCAGCGGCAGCTCTTTCCACACGTCTATGGCGGTGCCGGCTGGCTGAACAAGCTGGTCCGCCTCGTCCTGCACCTTTGGGACGACGTGAAGCGCGTCTTCTTTCAGATCGGACCGGAGGTTCCCGAGCAGACGCCCGCTTCTGCTCCATCGCAAAACAAAACCGTGAACGATTCCGCAGCCCAGGACGGAGGGAAGGAGGGAAAGAGAGAAGGAGAGAAGTCAGAGCAGGTCGCTCCTTCGCTCCCTCCCTCCGTCCCTCCGTCGCAATAGCAAGTGACTGCATCCAATCCAACAACGACGGCCGCGCCCGCTCAGCCCATCGGCATGGGCGAAGTGCTCGACCACGTCCGGCAGCCGGAGGAGATCGTCCGGCCGGCGGTGGTTTCGTTTCGCAATGTGACCAAGACCTACAACGCCGGCACGCCGGCTGCCTTCACGGCGATCAAGGATGTCTCGTTCGTCGTCGAGGACTTGCCCGACAAGGGCGAGTTCATCGCCATCCTCGGCCCCAGCGGCTGCGGCAAGAGCACGATCCTGCGGCTGATTGCCGGCCTGGAGCCGCAGCACCCGGCGACGAGCGGCGAGGTGCTCGTCCTGGGCCAGCCGGTCGCCGGTCCGGGCGCGGACCGCGGGATGGTTTTCCAGGATTACACGAGCTTCGACCACCGCACGGTGCTGGAGAACGTCACGTTCGGCCTGGAGTGTCAGGGTGTGCCGCGCAAGCAGCGTTTCGAGCGAGGCCGCGAGTGGATCGCCAAGATGGGCCTGAACGTGGCCAAGGACCAGAACAAATTCCCGCACGAGCTATCGGGCGGCATGCGGCAGCGGGTGGCGATCGCCCGCACGCTGATCCTGCACCCGCGAATCATCCTGATGGACGAGCCGTTCGGGGCCCTCGACCCGAACACTCGCTGCAACATGCAGGACCTGCTGGTGAAGCTTTGGAAGGAAGTCCAGGCGACGGTGTTCTTCATCACGCACTCGATCGAGGAAGCGGTGTTCCTCGGCGACCGCGTCTATCTGATGAGCAATTCGCCCGGGACGATCCTGGAAGAGATGCAGATCGAGCCTCCCGACCGGCCGGCGCACCAGATGCTGGTGCTGCCTCGCTTCTTGGATACGGTCCACTATATTCGAGATAAGATCACGCAGCTGGAGGTTTCCAACTAATGCCAACCCGAAGCGTGAGCGAGGGACTTTTGGACCCGGCCTGCCCCTGAAGTCCCTCGCTGACGCTTCGGGTTAGTGTGAGTCGCGGCGATGGGCGTAGCCAAATACCTCAAGTTCGCTTTCCTCAATCGCTGGAACCTGCTGGCGTTTTCCGGTGGGATGGCGCTGGCATTCATTTCCGGCCACGCGGATATCGTCGCGCCACTGGTGCTGGCGGCGGAGGCGGCCTATCTGGGCCTCTTGGGCACGCACCCCAAGTTTCAGAAGCACGTCGATGCTCAGTCGGCCGCGGTCGAGCGCAAAGAGAAGTCGGAAACGTCGCAGCAGACGCTCAATCAAATCCTCCGTGCGCTGCCGGGCACGGCCCTGTCGCGGTTCGAGAAGCTGCGGGCCCAGTGCCTCGACCTGCGGCAGATCGCCGCCGACCTGGCCAATTCGCGGGATAGCGCCGGTGCGCCGCTCGATTCGCTACAGGTCGCCAGCTTTGACAAGCTGCTGTGGATGTTCTTGCGGCTGCTCTTCACCGAGCACTCGCTGACGAAATTCCTGGAGCGGACGAACCTGCGTTCGATCCAGAACGAGATTGATGCGCTGCGGCAGCGGCTGGGCAAGATCTCGGCCAACGACGAGTCGGCGCATGCGCAAAAGATGCGCCGCACGCTCGAAGACAATTTGCAGACGTCGCAGGACCGCCTGGCCAACTATCAAAAGGCCAAGTCCAACCACGAGCTCGTGCAGCTGGAGCTCGACCGCCTGGAAAACAAGATCAAGTCGCTGGCCGAAATCTCGGTCAATCGCCAGGAGCCGGATTTCATCTCGGCGCAGGTCGATCAGGTCGCCGGCAGCATGCTGGAGACCGAGAAGACGATGAACGAGCTGCAGTTCGTCACGGGCCTCTCGGCGCAGGACGAGGAAGTGCCCGACCTGGTGCAGAACCCGCAAGTGATGATCATGCGGTAGCGCTCGTGCGCCGCGGCGTGCCGCACTGTACTGTCCCGCGCAGGGGGCCGCGACATATTGCCGCGGCCCAGGAATTTGTCGCTTGAGATTTGCGCCGGTACGCGGCAGAATGCCAGTGGGGACCTATTCGCTTGGTTTGTTGGGGAGCGGGCTTCGCACGCCTGCATTTGCAAGTCGGCATCATGGGCGAGCCCATTCCGCCAAAATCGCGGGGAAGCACGATTTCGATCTGGAGCTGCGTCATCGCCGCCGTCGCGGTGGTCGGACTGCTCGGCGGCGGGATCGCGGCATTCGACGTGCAGCGGGCCGTGGACGACCTGCGCGGCGAGGAATTGCGCCGCCTTCAATTCAACGCCGAACGCACCGGCGCGCAAATCGAAGGGCAATTGCTGGAAAGCAAGTCGCGGGATGTCGCTTCCATCAAGGAAGCGCCGTGGCTCCGCCGCTACTGGTCGCAAAACCTGATGAAGCAGTCCGGCCGCCTCTACGCGGCAGTGGTTGACCGAGCGGGCCGGATCGTCGCCCACACCAACCCCGATCTGCAGGGGCGGCAGCCGGCGTCAGCGGACTTCGATGCCACCGAGTCCTCGCCGGCGACCCGGCTCTTCACCGGCTCCGACGAGGTGCTGACCTTAGGCGAAGGGGCCATCAACGTGCAGGTGTCGATCTACGGCGGAGGCGATTTCCTGGGCAGCTACCTTACCGGGCTCGACGCGGGCTGGCTCGACGAACGCCTCGCCGCCGAACGCTGGAGCAGGGCGCGGTTCTGGGCCATTCTCGTGGCCGGCATGTGCGCGCTGCTCCTCTTGTCCAGCGTGGCGGTCGTGCGCGTGACGCGGCACACGGCCCGGCTGGAATACGAGCTCGACGCAGCCCACGCCCGGCGAATCTCGGAGATGCACGAGCTGGTGCTGGGCATCGCCCACGAAATCCGCAATCCGCTCAACGCCATCCGCCTCAACCTGCACACGATCGGCCAGGTGTTCCGCGACGAGGCGGCCCTGGACGACGCCGAAATCCGCTCGATGCTCGGGGAAATGACCCGCGAGATTACGCGGCTGGAAAACCTCATGCGCGAAATGCTGGGCTTCGTCCAGACCAGCGCCGATCCGCCCGCCCCCGTCGATGTGAGCGACGAAGTGCAGCGGGCCGTCAGCTTTTTCGGACCAAACCTGGAGCGGCGCGGCGTGCAGGTGCGGCTGGACGTCGGCGAAGCCTGCCGGGTGGCGATGGACGGCCGCCGGCTCCGCCAGGTGCTGCTGAACCTGCTCAACAACGCGCTGGAAGCGCTGCCCGCGGGTGGAAACATCGAGATTTCCGTCCAGCGCCGCCGAGGGCAAATCGAAGTCTCCGTCACCGACGACGGCCCGGGAATCCGCACGGAGGATCGCGAGCGGGTGTTCGTGCCGTTCTATTCGACCAAAGCCAGTGGCACCGGCCTGGGCCTGGCGCTGGCCCGCAAGTTCGTCGAGGAAGCAGGGGGCACCATCGCCTGCGAGGAGCGTCCCGACCGGCCCGGCTGCCGGTTTCGCATTGTCCTGCCGGCTAGCACCGGCGCTGAAGTGGAGTTGGCTACATGATCGCCCACCAGCATCGCGTGCTCATTGTCGAGGACCAGGAGTCGGAGCGGAGGGCCCTGGAACGGGTGCTGCGCGTCGCCGACTACGACGTGGCCACCGCAAGCAGCGCCGAGGAAGCGCTCGACTGGCGGGACCAGCCGATCGACCTGGTCATCAGCGACCTGCGGATGGGCGGCAAGAGCGGCATCGACCTCCTGCTCGACTGGCGGGCCGTGAAGCCGCAGACTCCCTTCCTGCTGGCCACGGCCTACGGCGACGTCGATTCGGCCGTCCGCTGCATGAAGCTCGGCGCCTACGATTATCTGACCAAGCCCGTCGATCCCGAGCGGCTGCTGAACATCGTGAAATCGGCGATCACCGAGGCCGCCAGCCGCGAAGAGGCGCCTGCCGCTGCGCAGGTGGAGCAGTACGACCTGCCGAAGCAAGCGACTTTCGGGCCGCTGATCGGCAATTCGCGGCCCATGCAGGAGGTCTTCGAGCGGGTCCGCCGCGTTTCGCAGACCGACAGCATCGTGCTGATTCTGGGCGAATCGGGCACGGGCAAGGAGCTGGTAGCGGCGGCGATTCACCGCGAGAGTCCGCGAGCCGCGGGCCCGTACGTGGCTGTGAACATGGCCGCGATCCCGGCCCACCTGGTGGAAAGCGAGTTGTTCGGCCACGTCCGCGGCGCGTTCAC
>DASRJB010000179.1:0-3295 GCA_035649715.1 Pirellulaceae bacterium | reverse complement strand
GAGAAGTATGGCGTCGATGATCCCAAGTTCGAGCGCGACGGCGCGCCGCGGATGGTGCGCAACTTCTGCATCGCCCGCCGCCTGGTTGAAGCGGGCGCACGCTACGTCTCGATGAATTTCATCCGCTGGGACTGGCACGGCGGCGACGGCATGAACTTCGTCAACTCCAAGCGAGACTTCCCGCTGCTCGACAGCGGCCTGTCGTCGCTGCTGACCGACCTCCACGAGCGCGGCCTCGATAAGGACGTTTCCGTCGTCGTCTGGGGCGAGTTCGGCCGCACCCCGCGGCTGAACAACCGCAACAGCCGCGACCACTGGCCGCAGGCCAACGCCGCAATTATCGCCGGCGGCGGCATGCGTTTGGGCCAGGTGATCGGCGCGACCAACAAGTACGCCGAGCATCCCGTCGAGCGGCCGGTGAAGTTCGAGGAGATTTTTGCCACGCTCTACGCCAAGGCCGGCCTCTCGCTGAACACCCGCGAGTTCGACCTCCGTGGCCGCCCACAGTACCTGGTCGAGCCCGGCATCGAGCCGATGCGGGAGCTGATGTAGCCAGCGCCCTCTGTGGCGTTTCTGCGGCCTGCGGACTAATGGGCCGGTTGCAGCCGCTCGTCGGCCAGGTCGAGGCGGTACATGATCTGGTTGTAGTCGTACCGCGGCGTGCGGTGTTCGTTGCCGCTGAAGGTGTGCGTGTAGGTGCCCTCGAAATAGATCACGCGCCCGCCGTCCTGGTCGAAGTACGGGTGCTGCTTGGGGTTGTAGAAGCTGTACTTGTCGTGCGTGACGATCTTGACCGCCTTGGACCACGGGCCGATGGGGCTATCGGCCTCGGCGTACCAGATTTCGCCGACCATGGAGCTGCCGAAAAGCTCGGAGGTGATCATGACATACCGCTTGCGATACGCGTTCCAGTTCACGGAGCCCGAGGACGTTGTCACCGCCTTGCCCGTCGCGGCATCGCGCAGCTGCAGCAGGGTTTCCTCGGCCTTTAACTTCCCGCTATTGACCAGCTTGGCCTGTTCGCCTGGACCGACGGGCGGCGTGTTCCTTTTCCAGGCGTACCGAACCAGTCCGGCGTCGTCGCGGTCGATCTCGCCGTCCGAAGTCTTCGCCCCAGGCTTGAGGCAGGTGTAGGCTTCGTATGCGCTGAGGTCCAAATAGCTCTCGGCATTGGCCCGCACGCGGACCAGCGGATAGGGCGACGCGAAATAGATGTAGTCCGTATTCCCGTCGCGATAGCGCAGCGGATGCCCATCGGGATAGGGCGGGACTGTCGGCTCGAAATCGCTGACGCGGTCGAACCGCTCGGTCTCGTCGTTCCACTGGGCGATCCCGCGGCGATAGACTTCCATCGGGGCCTTGATCTTGGCATAGCCGCAGAGCAGCCGCTCGCGGCCTTCCTTGTCCGGAAGCACCGCCACGCCGCCGATCCACGTCGGCCCATTGCCGGGCATCTCGGCGGTACCGCGGGCAAAGCCGTTCTCGCCCGTGAAATAAGTCAGATCGACCCCCACGGCCGGGTCGAGGCCGCCGTCGGCCGGCAAGCGGCTGACGGCGCCGGGCATGTGAAAGTTGCCCAGCGGATAGGCCGGCCAGGTCGTGTCGCCCCAAAACCACCGCAGCTTCCCCTGGTAAATCGCATTCTGCACGCTGTCCTGTCCGGCGACCTTGGCGTTGAGCAGCGGCTCCTTTATCGGCGGCTGCCTCCCCAACTGCACGCTGTCGCGATAGATCCCCTGCCCCGTCACGCGATACAGCCGCTCGGCGATGTTCAGCCGCTTGATCTTGATCGTGCCGGAGCCGCCGGACTTGATCTCCAGCCGCACGCCGGGAAAGCCGAATCCGTCCTTCTTGACTTCATAGCCGTGGCTCTTGACCGCGAAATAGACGAGCTGATTCATCAGCCCCGGCTCGTCGAACGCAACCAGGCCGGCCGAGTCGGTGATGAACGTGACGCCGCTGGTCGTCGTCAACTCGACCAGCGGCACGCCGCGGCCGGTGGCTTCATCGACGACTTCGATGGCGAAGGGCCGGTCGGTCTCCGCGGCCAGCAAGGTCAGAACGCAGGTGGCAAGCGTGATCATGGCAGACACGGTTTGAGGAGCCCACTGGCGAAAACGCCGCTGGTAGAATACGAGCCTTCTCTCACTTCGCCTAGGGCGAGCAGCCATGCAAGACTTCGAACGGCTCGGCGTTTTCTACCTCGGCAAGCAGTACGACCTGGCGGCCGGCAAGCCGCAGGACGAGCTGGTGCTGTACGACTCCAAGGACTTGACGACGCACGCGGTCTGCGTCGGCATGACCGGCAGCGGCAAGACGGGCCTCTGCATCGCGCTGCTCGAAGAGGCGGCGATCGACGGCATCCCCGCGATCGTCATTGACCCCAAGGGGGACCTGGCCAATCTGCTGCTCACGTTTCCGGAATTGCGCCCGGCCGATTTTCAGCCCTGGATCGATCCCGCCGACGCCAAACGGACCGGCGTCAGCCCCGAGCAATTCGCCCAGCAAACGGCCGAGAAATGGAAAAAGGGTTTGGCCGAGTGGGGCCAGGACGGTGCGCGGATCCAGCGGCTGAAGGACGCGGCCGACGTGGCCATCTACACGCCCGGCAGCAGCGCCGGCCTGCCGCTGACGGTGCTGCGGTCGTTCGACGTGCCGCCGGTGAGCACCATCGAGAACAACGAGGCCCTCCGCGATGCGATCAGCGCCGCGGCGTCGGGCCTCTTGGGCCTCATGGGAATCGACGCCGATCCGCTCCGCGGCCGCGAGCACATTTTGCTGTCGAGCATTTTCGACAAAGCCTGGCGATCCGGGACGAGCCTCGACATGGCGGCGCTGATCCGCTCGATCCAGACGCCGCCGCTGGACAAGGTCGGCGTGATGGATTTGGAGAGCTTCTTCCCGGCGAAGGAGCGCTTCGAGCTGGCGATGCAGCTCAACAATCTGCTCGCGTCGCCCGGCTTCTCGGCCTGGATGGAAGGCGAGCCGCTCGACATCCAGCGGCTGCTGTACACGCCCGAAGGCAAGCCGCGGCTGGCGATCCTGTCGATCGCCCACCTCTCGGACGCCGAGCGGATGTTCTTCGTGACGATCCTGCTGAGCGAAACAATCGGCTGGATGCGGAGCCAATCGGGCACGTCGAGCCTGCGGGCGCTGCTCTACATGGACGAGGTGTTTGGCTACTTCCCGCCGTCGGCCAACCCGCCCAGCAAGACGCCGATGCTGACCTTGCTGAAGCAGGCCCGCGCGTTCGGTCTGGGCGTGGTGCTGGCGACGCAGAATCCTGTCGATCTCG
>DASRJB010000178.1:0-3295 GCA_035649715.1 Pirellulaceae bacterium | reverse complement strand
CTCCAGCACCGCGAGTTGCCGGCCCGCGGGATCGGGAGCGACCTGCAGCGCACTTTGCGCGTACTTGGGCGGCAGCGGCTTGACCAGCAATTCGACGATCGGCAGCGGGATCATCGTAATCCGGGCCACATCGGTCCAGGCGTCGCCGGCATACAGCTTGTAGGTCAGGCCGTCGTTGAGCCGGGCCAACTCGCCCGAGAGGACCGCCGTTTTGGCTCTGTCGCCGGGCCAGGCAGTGGTGGACTGGGCCAGTGCTGTCAGAACGTCCGGCAAATTGGCATGCGTCTTCGCTTTCACGAGGACAGAGTCAGCCTGCGGCGCGTCGAAACGCAATAGCGCCGAGACTTCGGCCTTCCAAGGCAAGTCCAGTTCGCCCGCCGCGGCCGCGAGCGCTTCGTTCAGCTTCCGCCGTGCTTCTTCCAATCGGGCCAGCCGCTCGGCCAGCGTCAGCGGTTTGAGCTCCAGCTTCGCGCGGCTGCGGCTCGCGCCGATCGCGGCCAGCTGGGCCGTGCCGGCGGCCGGCAGTTCGCCGGAGCACTGCACCAGGAATGTCACCGGCCGGCCCTGCGCGCCGTTGCTGTCGGCCGGGGCATTGCCGCCGCTTTGGCGAACCAGCACGGGCGTGCGATTGACGACGACCTGCTCGATGACCGTGCGCGTCGGATAATGCCGCGAGCCGAGCAGCAGGCGGTTCATGAACGCGGCGAGGTGCCCCGGCCAGATGGCAGCCGCGATCAGGGCCGCCGCCGCGATGACGCCGAGCAGGCCGAGGCGGCGGCCCATTTGCTGGCGCGAAAAGCCCTCGAAGACGTTAATCCCGCTTCCGACGGCGGCGACATAGTCGATAACGGCTCCGGTGAGCTGCGGCGAGCCCCAGTCATAGGACTGCGGCGATTCAAACTGCAGCGCCGCCACCAGGTCGCTGTCGATCTGCTGCTGCCGCTCGACCAGCAGCGCCATTTCGGTTTCGTCCTCCGTCACGCCCAAGTGCGGCCGCGTGTAGCGCCAAAACGCCCAGGCCACGGCGCCGGCCGCGAGGAGCAGCACCACGATTCGCTGCGGCACGGCGAGCTCAAAGATCAAGTCCAGCGCCAGCACTGCCGCCAGCGCGGCAAGGATCGCGATGGCGAGTGCCGACCAGGCGACGGCTCCGCGGACGCCGGCCCGGGCGCGGCGCAACGTCGCCAGCTGGGCACGCAACGTGGCGAGCTTCGTCACCGAGGGGGCAGCGGGTTTTTTCAGGGCGGTTGTCACGACAGTCGGATAATCTTCCGGGAGAGCCATTCGCCGAGCATCAGCACGACGACCACGCCAAACCAGAGCGGCGTCGTCCACAGCCGGTAGTTGCGGGTCAGCCGCTCCACCACAGGTTCCAGCTTCAAATCGTCGGGCAGGCGGCTAACGGTGGTCAGGTCGTAGGCCCGCCCGCCGGTTTGCTGGGCCAGCTCGTTCTGCAGCTTGTCGTCGCGAACGCCGCGGCGGCGCTCGGCCGAGAGCGGCGTCACGTCGAATCGCTGCTCGTCGGTCTTGCCGGTGATCGGGTCCTTGACCTTCAGGCTGTACGCCCCGACGGCAAACACCGGAATGCGGGCCTCGAACAGGCCGCGGCGGAGCATCGGCACCGTAAACGTCGTCGTCTGCTCGCCGCTCTTGCCCGGCACCGTCATCTCGGCGACCAGCCCGCGATCGGGCAGGTTCTCGTCACCCAGCGGCTCGTAGTTCTCGTCGTAGGCCTCGACCGAGAGCGTGACCTTGTCTTCCGCCCGGTACTGCTGTTGATCGACGCGGACGACGAACCGCTTCTCGGCCCCGAGGGCGTGGCTCATACCCAGGCGGTAGATGAGCTGCGACCAGAACTGCCGGTAATACTTCTCGCCGTACTTGCGCCGCAATCGCCAGGTCTCGTTGAAGCCCAAATACACCACTTCGCCCTTGCCGTACTGCCGCACGGCAATCAAGGGCTGCGGCGTCTTGCCGTCGGCGCACTTATCCGTGGGGTGCTCGGCCAGGGCGAACGCCTGCTCGTGCAGCGCCGCCACCGGCTGATACCAGGGGAGCTTCCCCAGGGTGTCCCAGGCTCGACTGTTTTCGACTTCGTTGGCCCCCATCTGCATGAACGGATAGCGGGCGGCGTGCGGCGTCAGGCGGACGCGGAACTCCGGGTGCTCCGGCTCGTCGCGCAATTCGCCGGCCGGGTCGATGATCACCGGCAGCATGTCGGCCAGCGGCGTCTGGTACAGCTCGCGCGGGCCGAACCGCGGGCCGGCGATCACGACCAGGCCGCCGCCGAGATTGCTGACGTATTCCTTCGCCATCTCACAGAACCGGTCCGAGAGGCCGCTCCGCGGCACGTCGTCGAGGAACAGCACATCGTTGGCAAAGAACTCGCTGCGCTTGGGCGTCAGCGTCGGCAGGAACAGGACGTTCGACTCGCGGACCCGCGGGTCGGAAGAGCTGAGGAACGTGCGAAAACCCTGCATCCCGACCAGCTTGTCGCGGTGAAAGACCTCTTTGATGAACCGCCACTCCCAGGTCGGCTCGTAGGCGACGTACATCAGCCGCAGGTAGTCGTCGATAATGTTGACCTGCCGCACGGCCTGGTTGTTCTGATCGACGACTTCGCCGTCGAGCTTCTCGACCGTCGCCGTGAACTCAAAGCGGCCGGAGTCTTCAGGCGTGAAGGGCAGCTCGACAGTTTCGACCGCATTGCCCAGCGTCACGTTCTTCTGGCCAATCTGAATTTCGGCCCCGGCCGCGCTGCCGGCCTCGCCGCTGATCTTGTGGCCGACGACGCGGACGCTCGCGGCCTGGCCGTCCAGGCCGCTTTGCCGCAGCTTCACCAGGAGGCTGCTCCGCTCGGCCTTTTTCATCTTGGGGTCGGTCTGCCAATCGACGGCCAGGTCGATCGCTTCCGTCGCCCCGAGGCCCACGGCATAAACGGGCACGCCCAGTTTCGTGGCCGGCGACTGCGGACCCGCACCGAGCGGCGCAAGGCCCGAGTTGTGGGCGAAATCGCTGAACAGCACGACGCCCGCCAGCCGGCCGGAGCCGAATTGCTGGCCGACTTCGTGAACCACCGAGCCGAGCGCTGTGACTTGCCCCTTCGTCGTCAGCTGCTCGGCAAGATATGCCGGATCGAAAGCGCCGCCGGCGGTTTTCGACAGGTTCAGCTTTCGGAGCTGGCTCGTCGTGTTGCCGTCGAACAGGAAGGCTTCGAGCTGCACCTTCTTCGCGGCGGTGGGTTTCGTGAGCGGGTTGTTATCGCGCTTGTTCAGAAGGGCCTGAAGGTAGGCGA
>DASRJB010000177.1:0-2976 GCA_035649715.1 Pirellulaceae bacterium | reverse complement strand
GAAGCTGACGCCGAGACGATGCCCGTCAACCGCGGATCAAATGGCCAGACCAACGCCGATGAGAAGATCGCCCGGCTGGAATCCGAGCTGCGCGAAGCCAATGAAAAAGCCCTGCGGGCGACGGCTGAGCTGGAAAACTATCGCAAGCGGGCTCAGCGCGACATCGCCGACGAGCGAAAGTACGCCGTCGTGCCGCTGGTCCGCGACATGCTTGCCGTGGTCGATAATCTCGAGCGGGCCATCGAGGCCACACAAGCCCGAAGCGCGAGCGAGGGTTCGGCCAATCAGGGTCTGCTCGACGGCGTGAAGATGGTCGCCACGCAGCTGGAAGCGATCCTCAAGCAGCATCAATGCGTGCGGATCGAAACGGTCGGCGCGGCCTTCGATCCCAACCAGCACCAGGCCATCGCCCAGGAGCCCAGCGACCAGTATCCCGCCGGCACTGTGACCCGCGCCGCCCAGTCGGGCTACAAGCTGCACGACCGCGTCATCCGGCCTGCTCAAGTCTTCGTATCAACGGGAGCGCCGGCGCGAAACGATAATTGAGTTGTCACGTTCAAGGTTCAAGTTCAATGTTCAAAGTTGAACCAGGCCGAATTAACCTTGAACTTTGAACTCGGAACTTTGAACTCTGAACCTTGAACCTTGAACTGGTATGCCGACTTACGACTACAGCTGCGACGCTTGCGACCACACCTTCGAAGTCTTTGAGGCGATCTCGGCCGAGCCGCAGAAGAAGTGCCCCAAGTGCAAAAAGAAGAAGCTTCGCCGGCTGTTCGGCGCGGGGGCCGGGCTGATCTTCAAGGGCTCCGGTTTCTACCAGACCGACTATCGCAGCGATTCGTACAAGAAGGCCGCCACCGCCGATAAGCCGGCGAGCGAGAGCGCTTCGCCCGGCGACAGCTCTTCTTCCAGTGATAGCAAGAAGAGCGAAGCCAAGTCCAACGGCGCGGCCAAGAGCGAGACCGCTCCGGCGAAAAAAGCCAAGTCCGGCGAGTGAAGGCGCAGAGATTACGGTTGTCGGATGTACCGCAGCGTGTCTTTGCCCATGGATGACGCGTAGAAGATGTCGGCGTGCGGATCCCAGGCGTAGTTGGGGCCGACGCCGCCGACGGTGAACTTGTCTGGCAGCGGGGCGACCACCTGCCAGGACTGGCCGCCGTCCTTGCTCTCCTGGAAGCCGGTCTTGCCGACCACAACCAGGTGCTCGGCCGATGCGCCGAAGTACGGGCCGACAATGGCCGCCACGCTCGGGCCCAGCGGCCGCCAGGTCCGGCCCTGGTCGCGACTGATGAGCAGGCCCTGGTCGGTGAGCCAGTAGCCGACGCCGCCGCGGGTTTGCATGACGCTGGCCAGAGGTGCCGCATCCGAGACCTTCGCCCACGTTTCGCCGCCGTCCTCGCTCCGCTCAATGCCTTGCCCGCGACCGGCGAGCAGGACCTTGCCGCTGAACAGGCCGAGCTGCTTGAAGCCCTTCTGGAGGTCCTTCCAGGTTTGGCCGCCGTCGGTCGAGAGCGTGAGGACGCCGCCGCTTTCGTGCCGCAGGGCCAGAAAACACTTGCCGGTTTCGCCCCAATCGACGCCGCCGAAATCGAGATGGCTGCTCTTGCTGGCGGTCCAGGATTGCCCGCTGTCGGCCGTCCAGGCGCTGCCGCCATAAATCATGAAGCACATCAGCCGCTTGCCGGCGGGATCGAATTGGAGGGCGAAGCCGGTCTCGCAGCGGCCGCCGACTTTGCCGCCATCGACGCGGGCAAAAGTCTCGCCGCGGTCGGTGCTTTTCCACAGGCCCTGGTCCGGCACGACCATGTAGACGTCGCCGCTGGCGGGATCGACGGCCACTCCCGCGGTCTTGCCGGGATAGCCCGGCTTGACCTGCGCGAGGACGCGATCCGAAATCGGCGTCCAGGCTTGTTTGTCGGCCGCGGGTGCAGCGGCGCACAGGCAGCCAGATCCGGCCAGGCAGGCGAGAACGAAGCCGCGCATCGCAGATGCTCCTATTTATTGCCAATGCAGAACAAATGCCGCTGGCCCTTGAGATAGATCCTGCCGCCGCTGAACGCCGCCGAGGCGGAGGTCGGCTCGCCCAGGTCGCTGGTCGCGAGCAGCTCGAACGCTGGCCCGGCTTTCACGACGAACGATTTGCCGGCGCTGGCGAAGTAGATTCTTCCGTCTGGCGTCGCCACCGGGCTGGAGGCGACCGAGACTCCGGCCAGCCGCGTAGCAAAGGCTTCCTTGCCGCCATCCAGGGCGACGCACTTCAGCACGCCCGGGTTGTGCAAGCGATAGAGGTGGTCGGCAGCGATCACCGGCGAGGACAGGCCCTCGGGGATCTGGTCAAGCCGCCATTTGACGTGAGTCGCCGCCACGTCGCCCTGGCCCGTGGCATCGACGAGCAGGCCGGGCCCGCCGCGCCCGCTGTCGGTATAGACCAGGCCGCGGGCGAACACCGGCGAGGTGACGTCGCCCGGCGTCTTGCACCACCACAGCCGCTCGCCGCTAGCCGGATCGAGAGCTTGCAGCTCGTGCGAGGCGGTGACCAGCAGCTGTGGTTGCCCGCGATTCTCGATGAGCACCGGCGTCGTGTGCGTGAACGCGCCTTGCGGCCGCTTCTGCTCCCACAGGACCGCGCCCGTGGCCGGGTCAAAGGCGGTCAGGGTCGATTTCTTCTGGTTGCGGTCGGCCAGCAAAAGCAGCTGGCCGCGATACAAGATGGGGCTCGAAGCGATGGCCACGTCGAACGCCTCCCAGTCGGGCAGCTCGTTGCGCCACACGAGCTTGCCGTCCCAATCCAGCGCCGCCAGCACCGACGATCCGAAGACCACGTAGACGCGCTGCCCATCGGTGACGGGCGTCGGGGCGGCATATCCGCCGCGGAGATCGGTGAGCTTCCAAGGCCCGGGCGGCACGAGCGTGTCCCACAACTGCTGCCCGTCAGCCGCGCGGTAGCAAGTGACGTGCTGCTGCGGAATCTCC
>DASRJB010000176.1:0-5366 GCA_035649715.1 Pirellulaceae bacterium | reverse complement strand
TGCGCCCATGCCTGCGAGCTGGAAACGTCGCTGTACCTCTATCTCGACGGCGACAACGTGCGCAAGGACCTGATCAAGAATGGCACGATCTCGTTCAACGAAGACGACAGCCCCTTCATGTGGGTCGATCTGTTCGGGGCCGGCCCGGCGACGGTAATCTCCTGGACGAGCAGCTACTCGGAGACCGGCGTGCTCGGCGACGCCGAGCTGGCCACCGCCGAAAAAGGCCGCGAGGCCTATGAAGAAGCCGTCAAGCAGCTCTGCCGGTTCGTCACCTGGTGGAAAGACCGCCCCAAAGACCAGCGCCGCGACCGCCACCGCCGCCCTCCGACGATTCCGATCCCCTGGGGCCAGCGGCCACTGGAACGTTAGCCAGACCCGCTACTTCGGCAACTCGAGCTTGCAGCAGCCGAGGTCCAGGCAGTCGCTGGCCGTGGCCTTCTCGGCGGCAAAAACGTCGGGGTGCAGGCGATAGACGACGAAGCGGCCCTGCTTCTCGGTTTCCACGATCTTCTCGCGCTTGAGGATTTGCAGGTGGTGCGAGACGTTGGCAATGTCGGCCGAAAGCGCTGCGGAGATATCGCTGACGTTTTGCGGTCCCCCGCGGAGCACCTGCACGATCCGCAGGCGGTCGGCATCGGCCAGGGCCTTCAGCCGTTCGGCACATTCCTTGGATGAGAGGGGATCCTTCGTGGCCATGGCCGTTCGCTAGGTTCCAGCGGCCCCCATTTCTATACCAGCGCCCGACAAGCGGCTACAATCGCAGCCCGATTCGTTGATGATACGCTTTCCCTCTCCCCTTGAGCAGACCTAATGTCCTCCACGCTCCGCACGCTCCTGGCTGAAGGCCTCGGCACGTTCATCCTGGTCGTCTTCGGCTGCGGGGCCGTGCACTCGGCCGTGCTCACCGGAGCGCAGAGCGGCCTGTGGCAGGTGGCGATCGTGTGGGGCAGCGGCGTGGCCTTCGCGGCCTATTGCGTCGGCGGCGTCAGCGGGGCGCACATCAACCCGGCGATGACGATCGCGCTGGCAGTCTGGGGGCGGTTCCCCTGGAGCAAGGTCGGGCCGTATATCGCCGTCCAGATGGCCGGGGCGTTCCTCGCGGCCGCGGCGCTATTCGTCATCTATGGGCCGAGCCTGAAGGCCAAGGAAGACGCGATCGGCGTCAAGCGCGGCGAGCCGGGCAGCATCGTCACGGCATCGTGTTATGGGGAGTTCTATCCGAATCCCGGTGGCGCGCTCACCGCCGAGGGCAAATGGTCCGACAGCCACTGGCAGGTCTTTCAGGCGCGGGCCTCGTTTCGCGAGGCCTTTGTCGCCGAGGTCCTCTGCACGGCGATCCTGGCCCTGGTCGTGTTCGCGGCCACCGACGGCAGAAACTCGGCTGCCCCGGCGAATTTCCTCGCTCCGCTGGTGATCGGCCTCACGGTTGCCTGCCTGATCTCGATTATCGCGCCGCTCACGCAGTGCTGCCTCAACCCGGCCCGCGACTTCGGCCCGCGGCTGTTCACGTACCTGGCCGGTTGGGGAAGTGCGGCCTTGCCCGGTCCCAACGGCCACGGTTTCTTCACCGTGTATATCCTCGCACCTATCCTCGGCGCGATCGCCGGCGGCGGGATTTATGACGGCCTCTTGAGGCCGGCGTTCGGGGAGCAGAAGAAGGGCTAGGACTGGGGGCTAGGGCTACGGTCGGTTAGTTTGAAGTCTCTCTTGCGGCCCTAGCCCTACCATCTAGCCCTAGCCCTCCTCGTGCCCTGGACCACCGAGACCGTCGGCGGACATCCGTGCGATGTCTATCTGCCGCCGCAGCGCAGCCCGCACGGCTACGTCGCGCTCTACCTGCATGGCGTGCACCAGAACCGCTTGCACGACAAGCCAAAATTCGTCGAGCAGTTCGACAAGCATGGCCTGGCCGTGGTCTGTCCGCTGACGCAGCGGAGCTGGTGGACTGACAAGATCTGTTTGGAGTTCGATCCCAGAATCTCGGCCCAGCGGCATGTGCTGGAAAACGTGCTGCCGTTCATCGAGCAGCAGCTCGGGGCGAAGCCGCCGCGGATCGGTCTTTTGGGCACGAGCATGGGCGGGCAAGGCGCGCTGCGGCTGGCCTACAAGTTTCCCAATGTCTTCCCCGTGGTCGCTGCCGTTTCGCCGGCCATCGATTTTCACAAGCGCTATAACGAAGGGGATGAGACGATCCCGCAGATGTACCCCGATCCGGAGGCGGCCCGGCAGGACACGGCGATCCTGCACGTCCATCCGCTCAACTGGCCGCGGCACCAATTCTTCTGCTGCGACCCGGAAGACTATCGCTGGTGGGAAAGCGCCGACCGCCTGCGGATGAAGCTCTACTCGCTCGGAGTCCCACACCAGTGCGACCTGACAACCACCGGCGGCGGCCACGGCTTCGGCTACTACAACCGCGTGGCTGAGCGGGCGATCGGGTTTCTGGCCGAAAAACTGGACGAAGAGCGGCGGCGGATTGTTTAGAATGCAAGCTTGGTCATTGGTCAGTCGTCATTTGTCCCTTGTACCAGCGATGCTGCGAGTCATTGCTTCCGTTTCTGTGCTGTTCCTCAGCGGCGCGTTGTGGGCCGCGGACGAGGCTGTCCCCGTTTCCGCCGTCCACGAGATCCTTGCCGCCAAGTGCCTCGCCTGTCACGGCAATGATCCGCAGGACCTGAAGGGCAAGTTCGATCTGCGGTCGCAGGCCGCGGCGATCAAGGGTGGCGAGAGCGGTGAGGCGGCAATCGTGCCGGGCGAGCCCGACAAGAGCCCGCTCTACCGCGCGGTCACCTGGGAGGACGACGCGCTCCAGATGCCGCCGAAGCTGAACGATCGGCTGAGCGAGGCTCAGGTCGCACTCATTCGCCGCTGGATCGCCGGTGGAGCGAAGTGGGAAGAGCCGGCGGCGCTCGCCAATTCCGGCAAAGCCTGGTCGAGCGGCCCGGGAGGCATTCGCATCGTCACCAGCGGCGGCCGCTCGCCCGAGTGGGATAGTCGCACCTACGAGCCCGCAGCCGTCTGGGCCTACCAGAAGGCAGCGGGCACACTCCGCGTGCCGCCGATTGAGGGCGTCGCTCATCCCATCGATGCGTTTCTTCTCGCCGCACTACAACCCAAGGGCATCACCGGCTTCGCGCCACGCGCGGATGAGCGGACCCTGCTCCGCCGCGTAACTTTCGATTTGACTGGCCTGCCTCCCTCTGTCTCTCCGTCGCTCTTTCTCTCCGTCGCGAACGACAGAGAGACGGAGAGACACAGAGACGGAGAGACATACGAACACGTGATCCAGAGACTCCTCGCCAGCCCCCGCTACGGCGAGCAGCAGGCCCGGCACTGGCTCGACGTCGTCCGCTATGCCGACACGGCCGGCTTCTCGAACGATTTCGAGCGGCCGAATTCCTGGCGGTACCGCGACTACGTCATCCGCAGCTTCAACGCCGACAAGCCGTTCGATCGCTTTCTCACCGAGCAACTGGCCGGCGACGAGCTCGATCCGAGCGACCCGGAATTACTGATCGCCGCCGGCTACCTGCGGATGGGACCGTGGGAGCACACCGGGATGACGGTCGCCGCCATCAC
The DNA here is from genome assembly GCA_035649715.1 of Pirellulaceae bacterium. GTDB lineage: Bacteria > Planctomycetota > Planctomycetia > Pirellulales > Pirellulaceae > CAYLLN01. Next base: position 1,784 of record DASRJB010000176.1, on the reverse strand, counting down.
GCGGCAGCAGTACCTCGACGATGTGACGAACCACGTGGGCGTGTCGCTGCTCGGCCAGGGCTTGCGGTGTGCCGCCTGCCACGACCACAAGTTCGATCCGCTGCCGACCCGCGACTACTACCGCGTGCAGGCGGTCTTCGCGCCGGTGCAATTCGCCGAGCGGCCCGCGGCGTTTCTCACGAGCGAGAACGTGCGGAACTTCGCCGCGGCCCAGGCCCTGGTCCAGCAGCGTCTAGACCAGATTCAGGCGGCGCAGGCCGCCCTGCGAACGAAGAACCAGGACGCGATTGCAGCATTCCTCGCCGAAAAGGGCGTGAAATCGCTGGCCGACCTGCCGCCCGAAGAGCGGCCGAAGCAGGACTACCTCGGCGGCACATTCGGCCTCACGAAGACGGACCTCTCGCTGCGGAAGATCTACCAGAAGTCGCAGGCCTACCTGGAACGCGAGCTGAAGCGGTTCGAGCCGCTAGCTCTCAGCGTCTATTCAGGGCCGCCCAATACGTACACGTCGCTCAAGCCGCTGTATGAGGTGCCGCGGCGGATAGACGGCGTCGTGCCGGTCGTCCACATTCTGCCCGGCGGCTCACTGGCGTCGCCGGCCGACGAAGTGACACCTGGCGTGCTCAGCGCAATGATCGGTTCCAACGACCGCCTCGCGCCTTCCGCTTGGAATTCCATCCCGGATAATACGGCTGGACGCCGGTTGGCTCTGGCCCGCTGGATTGCCAGCCGCGAGAATACGCTGACGGCCCGGGTGATCGTCAACCGCGTCTGGCAGCAACATTTTGGAACGGGCCTCGTCGCCACGCCGAACAATTTTGGCAAGATGGGCTCCCGGCCCAGCCATCCGGAGCTGCTCGACTGGCTCGCCACCTGGTTTGTGGACAACGGCTGGTCCCTCAAGAAACTGCACCAGCTGATTCTGACGAGCACGGCCTACCAGCAATCCTGCGAGCGGCCCGACCTGGAAAAGGTCCGAGCCGTCGATGCGAAGAACGCGCTGCTGGCATACTTCCCGCCGCGGCGATTGGCCGCCGAAGAGATTCGGGACGCGATGCTGGCTGCCAGCGGCGAGCTGAACTTGGAAGTGGGCGGCCCCGGCGTCTTTCCTGAGCTGAACTGGGAGGTGGCTCTCCAGCCGCGGCACATTATGGGCTCGGTGCCGCCGGCTTATGTCCCCTCGCTCACGCCGGCTGAACGCAATCGCCGGACGATCTATGCCTTCCGCATCCGCACGCTGGCCGACCCGCTGCTGGAGGTGCTCAACCGGCCGTTGAGCGAGACGAGCTGCGAACGCCGCGACGAGACGACCGTCACGCCACAGGTCTTTGCCCTGTTCAACGGCGAATTCGCCGCCAACCGGGCGTTGGCGATGGCGGCCCGCCTGACGAAGGAGCATTCCTCGGGCGCAGAGCGAATCACCGCCGCGTTTCGCACGGTCTACGGCCGCCAGCCGACTGCTACCGAGCGCGAGAAGTGCCTGGCCCATCTGGCCAAGATGACCGCGCACCACCAGGCCCATCCGCCAACGGCGACCGAGCTGCCGACGAAAGTCCGCCGTGGCATGGTCGAGGAGCTGACCGGCGAAATGGTCTATTGGGACGAAGACCTCTCGATCCTCAATGGCTACCAGCGCGATCTGATGCCGTGGCAGGTCGAGCCGGCTGCGCGGGCGCTGGCGGACGTGTGCCTCGTGCTGATGAATTCGAACGAGTTCCTGTATTTGCGGTAGGGACGTATGGCGTGCGACGTACGACAGGCAAAGCACCAAGTACTCGGTACTC
>DASRJB010000175.1:0-5004 GCA_035649715.1 Pirellulaceae bacterium | reverse complement strand
CATTCGTCCAGGCGATCGTAGGCCGACTGCAGGCGGTGCTCGTCGAGGCCAAGTTCCGCGGGGCGAGCGTGGGGCAGCGAAGGCATGGCGCGTCTCCCGTTGGATCGACTACTCAGATTAGCCGTCGCTGCCTGATGAAACAACGTTTTGCCATCTCGTCGGCCGATCGCGAAGTGCAGGCCCAACGGGCCGACCTTCGTCAGCCCAGGCCAACGGCCTGGGTAGCCATGACATTTGAGAAGTCATCAGCCCCATCGGGGCGAGATCGCGCCCCGTTGGGGCTGGCAATCTCTCGCACGCCAACCCAGGGCTCGCGGCTGCGCCGCTGCGCCCTGGGCTAACGAAGGTCGGCCCTTTGGGCCTGCATGGCGCCGCTACGTTACCCAGCGGGCTTCAGCATCGGCCCACGGGTGGGTGTGTCGGCGCGGAAGCTCCACCACCAATCTTTGGGCAGGCAGCCCAGGCCCATCAACACGAGGAGGGCGGCGACGACAACCAGGACGATCAGCGGGGCGGAGCCGTTGAAGCCGCCGTAGGCGTGCAGGCCGATACCCAGCAGGTTGACGCCGAACCAGGACCAGGTGGTGATGATGTTGCCGCCGATCGCGAGCACCGCCAGGCCGCGGTCGCCGACCAGCTTGTCCCAGCGGGCGTGCAGGATCAGGGCGTTCCAGAGCACGATCAATAGCGCGCCATTTTCCTTCGGATCCCAGCCCCAGAAGCGGCCCCAGGAATCGTCGGCCCACAGCCCGCCGAGCACCGTGCCGTAGAAGCTGAACAGGATCGCGAAGCAGGTGATGCCATAGATCATCCGGCCCAGGTCCTTTCGCGAGCGCTCGTTGAGGAGCGGCGTCGTCAGCCCGAAGATCACGTAGAGCAGGCCGAATATGCCCGCGAGGTACGTTGCCGAATAGCCAAGCGTGACGCACACTACGTGAGTCGCCAGCCAGAACTGCGTGTCAAGCACGGCCTGCAGCACGGTGATGGTGTCGCCGCCGGTCGAGAGGAAGTACGAGATCAGCAGCGTGGCGAACCCGGCGATCGAGCCGGCGACGTTGCCCAGGCCGAGGCGGAAAATCAACTCCAGACAGAGCGCGGCCAGCACCACGGCCCAGCCGATGAAGATGGCCGAGGAATAGAGGTTGGTCACCGGCGGGCGGCCGGAGATGTAGATCCGCAGCACCAGCGCCGCGGTGTGGAACAGGAACGTCAAGAGCAGCACGGTGAACGCGGTCCAGTTCAGCGGCCGATACTGCAGCAGCCAGCCGAGCACGGCCAGCAGGAACGCCAGCACGTAGAAGGTGATGCCCGCGTAGAACGGCGAGACGTGATTGAAGTACGCCTCCAAGCCCACGCGACGGGCCTCATAGAGCGGCGGCGGCGAGCGCGCCAGCGAGGACTCGTAGCGAACCAGCGCGGCGTTGAACGCCCCGGCGTCGCCGTCGTGGTAGGCGGCTTTCATTTTCTGGTAGGCGTCCACGACCTGGTCGGGCTCGCCCGAGACCAGGCCCAGCCGCCAGGCCGTCGGCATGTGCTGCCAGGCGCTTTCCGCGGGCTGGCCGGCCTGGATCGCCACCGGCACCGGCTTGGGGGCCCGGCTGCGGTTGAGCTCGCCTTCGACGCGGTCGAGGTAGGCCCGCAAGTTGCTGAAGTACTGCTCGGCGAGGGCCTTATCCTTCTGCAGCTCCTCGAGGTTGGGCATCGGCGGCAGCTCGAACGACTCGGTCAGGATGATGTAGATCTGCAGCCGCTCGTGCAGCTCGATCAGCTTGCGCTGAAAGGCGGTGCGGTCGTCCTTGCTGGCGCGGCCCTCTTCCTCGGCCTTGGTCATCGCGGCCAGTTGTGCGAGGAAGTCGTCCATGCCCGACCGGATTTCATCGACGCTGTACACGAAACCCGCGCGGCGCGGCAGGTTGAATAGCTTCAGCACGTCGGGATGGTCGATGCGGATCACGCGGAGCGTATCGGCCCGGGGCGTCCGCGAAATGACCTCCAGCAGCCACTGCGTCGCGCTCAGCCGCTCGCTCCCCACCTTGACCGTTTCGCGGAGCGAGATGGCCCGCAGCATGTTGCGGGCGAGCGTGTCGAGCGGCTTGACGCGGCCGTCGTGCCCGACGGGCAATTGACCGAAGCGGACGATGTCCATTCCTTGGGCCTGCGGCTTGGGCGGGCGGACGGCGTACGACATCCAGGCCAGCAGGATGCCGGCGGCCAAGAGCGGCAGGCCGACGAGCGACCAGTCGAAGCCAATGCGCTCGGCCTTGCGCTTGCCGCGGGCCGGGTTTTTGCCGGCAGGGTGCGCGGCTTGCGGTGCATCTACCAGCTGCGCGGTGATGACCTCACCGGCGGCTTCTTCTTCCACCTCGCGGCGGCCGACGAACCGCGTGACCGTGATCAGGAAGTGGGCGATCATTCCGATCACCACGATCATGCAGGCGACGTAGGGAATCATCCAGCCGCGGTTGTGCACGACCTGCAGCGTCGTGGCTTCGACGCCGCCGGTCTGTTCGGGCGGGTGATAGCCGCTTTGATAGAACGTGTCGCCGCGGTACCGCAGCGGGTCGTTCATCTTGATGTGCACGGTCTGATCGACGGCCGCTTGGTTGTCGTTCAGGCGGACGTCGGAAGAGTAGTTCCGCGGCGTGTTCGAGGCGACGTAGTCGTCCTTCCGCACATCGACGAGGCTGAGCAGGTAGGGCTTGTACTCGCGCTGAAAGCGGAGGAACAGGTCGAACTGCTGTTTGCCGGCGTCGAGCTTCTCGGCAAAGAGGTGCGGCTTTTGTTCCAGCTCGGCCCGTTGCGAGAGCAGAAAAGTGCCCAGGTCCTTGCCGCTCGCCTTGTCTGCAAACCGCACGTAAGCCCCGGCGATATCGACGGCCGAATCGCTGTCGGTGCCCTTGGCGATCGGCAACTCGACGAGCGCCTCCTTCAGGCCGCGGCCGATCGTCGCGAGGGTTCTCTCGCCCGCCTTTAAGCGCCGGACGCTGGCGTTCTTGTAGTACTCCAGGACGGCCAGCTTGACCGGCAGCATGGGGTTATCGAGAAAGACCGGCGGCTTGCCGTCGCGCTGCAGCTTCTGGTTCGCGCGGAAGTTCGATTCCAAGAGCTGCCGCGGCACGACGACGTGCTCATCGACCTTCTGGTCCGAGCGGTCGATGATCGCCAGCTCGACCGTCCGCGTGTCGCGGAGGTAGTTGACGGTCTGGCCTTCCATCATGAAGACCTGCCGCTCGCGGTTGTTCATCGCCACCCACAGCTCGTTGAACATCAACAGGCCAATGCCCACGTGGAGCAGCACCATCCCGCCCCGCTTGCGGAACACGAGGATGCAGCCGGCGAGCAGGACCAGTCCCGCCAGGCCGCCCTGCACGAGTTGCCAGACGATGCGGAGGGCTTCGTCGCTGGGGCGCTTCTCGGCAAAAAACCCCCAGCAAAGCAATCCGCCGATCCCGGCGAAAGCGTGTCCCACGAGCACCAGCATCACGATCTCGACCCAGGGGATGCTCGGCTTGTTGAGGACCACCATCACTTCGAAATAGACGTAAGCGGCGATGCTCGCTACGACCAAGAGGGCGCTGGTGGTGAGAAATACGGTCCAGAACACGTCCCACGAGAACGGCGGCTTGGCCTGAAAGCCTTCGGCGTTGTGGCCGGCTACGATGATGGCAGCGCCGACCACGAGGCCAATGAGCGAAACGAAAATGCCCAGCACCAGCCGCATCCCTTTGGCCTGGATCGTGAATCGCCAGCCGTGGGCGGCGAGCAAGTTGATCGCCATCAGCAGGCCGACGGAAAGACCGCCGGGCGCGGGCAGCGGCGGGATCGGCATTTCCGGCAGAAACGGGAAGAACGCCTTGGGGAAGAGCAGGTTGACATCGACCCACATCACCCAGGCGTGGAAGTAGTCGCGGACGACCTGCCAGATGTCGGCCTGCTGCTGGGCGACCGTGCCGACGTAGACGACAAAAATGCCGGCGACGAACAGGGCCACGGTCAGCTTGAGCGAAGCCAGGCCCTTCATCGCCCCGTTGATGAGGCTGGCGATTGAGAGGGCATCGTCCGAGGCCAGCGGTCGGGGGAATTCGGCGACGGGAACGGCAGGAGCGGACATGGCGATTCTCAAAGCCGCGACCAGTGGTCGCGCTGGTTACTTGAACTGCAATGACTTCACAAAGGCTTCGAAGTGGGCCTTTTCGCGGGCGGCCAGGTCGCGGTCGCCGCGGAGCTTGATAAACCACGTCCCGCCGCCGGCATCGACCCGCACGCCGAGGATCGTCTGGGCCGCGGTGACGTCGCCGGGGCCGACCGCTTCGACGTAATCGCCGGTGGCCCCCAGCGTCGCGATTTTCTGGAGGCTCTTGGCCAGCTCGCCGATGTCGATGGGCGGCAGGCCGACCTGATCGCGCCAGCGATTCACGTTGGAAAGCAAGTCGCCGCCGACGGGACTGACCGTAATCTCCACGCGCTGCTTGCCGTCGGTCACTTCAAAGGCCGCCACGCTCACCGCGTTGTTCGGTGCGGTGCTCCATTCCTTCGGTGCGTCGTACTTCAAATCGCCGCCGGCTGGCGGGCCCGCCGATTTTGGCGACACCGGAGGCGGCGCGCTCGTCGCGCCCCCCGCGAAGGGAGCAAACGGGGCCGAGCCCATCGGGCCGCCGCCGCTAGAGCGCGTGCCGACGAGGCTCGCGAACGTGCACGGGCGGCCATCCACCTTAAAACTCTCGGTCGTGCTCGCCAGCTCGTCGGCGGGAATCGGCTCCAGGTTCACCTGGTCGCGCCAGCGGTTGACGTTGTCCAGCACCGTGCCGCCTGCGGGAATCACGGTGATCTCCAGCGGCTCACCGCCCGATTGAAACCGCAAGGTCGCCAGCCGAATTTGATTGCCGGGCAGTTCTTCCCAGTCGGCGGGCAGCGTCCAGGTCGGCCGCGGCTCCGTGCCGGCAGAGAACTTGATCGACTTCACAAAGTCCAGAAACCTGGTGCGGCTGGGCTCAACAACGGCCG
>DASRJB010000174.1:0-2886 GCA_035649715.1 Pirellulaceae bacterium | reverse complement strand
CCGCCAGCGCTGGAACGGCGAGAACAATCAGCAGCAACACAGCGAATCGTCGCATCGTCGAGTTCCCGGCGGGCGGACAGGCAGGCGAACAGAAGGTAACGAAGGAATCGAAGAAAGATCAAATTGTATTGCCTGCTTCGTTATCTTCGTTTCCTTCTGTTCATAGCCGGCGGGCAGCGGTGACTATTCACAATATAATAACGTTCTACCGCCCTAGTTGGCTCCACTTTGATGCTCGAACCAACGAAATCGACCCGCCGCGAGTTTTTGAGCGGCACGAGCGCCGCCGATGCGCTCGCGGACGCGGTGGCTGGCGAGCCGCAGCCGTTGCCGCTCCCCAAGACCGTGGGGGCCGAACCAGGGTCGCATCTGCTCTCGGTCAGCCGCGAAGCGATGGCCTGCCTGTTCGAGGTCGTCTTCGATGCCGCGACCGGCCGCGAACTTACGGAGGCGGCGGTGGCGGCGCTGGAATTGCTCGAGCCGCTGGAATCCCAGCTCACGGTCTATCGCGACACGAGCGAGGTCAGCCGGCTCAACCGCCGGGCGGCCGAAGAGGCCGTGGAAGTCGAAGAAGGCCTGTTTCGGCTCCTCGAGCGGGCGGTCGCCCTATCGGAGGCAACGCTTAGCGCTTTCGACATCACTGCCGGCCGATTGAGCAAAGTCTGGGGCTTCTACCGCCGCCAGGGCCAGCTGCCTGCGCCGGAGGAAATCGCTGCGGCGCTGGCCACCGTCGGCAGCCGGCATTTGCAGCTCGATCGGGAGCGGCGCACCGCGCGATTCACGCAGCCGGGACTGGAGCTGAACCTCGGCGCGATCGGCAAGGGATACAGCCTCGACCGCGTGGCCGATGCGCTGGCCGCCGGCGGCCTCTCCGACTTTTTGCTGCACGGCGGCAACAGCAGCGTGCTGGCCCGAGGGCGGCGGATTTGGGATTTGGGATTTGGGATTTGGGATTCATCCAAATCCGAAATTCGAAATCCCAAATCCCAAATTCCCGCCGGCTGGCTCGTCGCCCTCCGCCATCCGCTCAAGCCGGACGTGCGGCTGGCGGAGTTTGTGCTCCGCGATCAGGCCCTAGGGACGAGCGGCTCGGGCACGCAGTTCTTTCACCACCAGGGAAAGCGGTACGGGCACATCCTCGATCCGCGCAGCGGCTGGCCGGCGGAGCAGGTGCTCTCGGCCACGGTCATCGCGCCGACCGCCGAGCAGGCCGACGCGCTTTCAACGGCGCTCTACGTCATGGGCCTGCCGGCCGCCGGCGAGTTCTGCCGGCGGCACGCCGACATCTCCGCGCTGCTCGTCACCGCGGCCCAGCGGGCCGGGGGCATCGAGTTGCACCCGCTCAACCTGCCCGCCGACCGCTGGCGGCGACTATGACGGCCTCAGCCGGTTGGGCAAATTGTTGATCACGAAAAGCGAAGCGCGTCGTGTTCAAGAATTCGGCCCGATTCCTGCGACGCTTTGGCGGCAAGTCGTTGCGGTCAATGACGTTGAGCGAATTCGGTCTGTTGCGACAGCTCCGAGTTACTGACCAAAAAACGCGATCATGGGGGTTTCTGTTCAAGAGTCCGCCGCCTCCCAAGCATCATTTCTCACCGGGTCTGCAGGGCAGGCTCTGTGGTGAATTAATCGACCGACTGACGACGGGCATCGCCGGCATAAGTTCCGGCCTCTGCACGACTTTCAGCTTGGGCGGCGCTTGCAAAAGTCGCCGAATAATTCACCATGGGGGCCCGCTACCTGGGGATCTGGTGAATAACTCGCGCCGATCGCCATAACTGCTGGCTTCGATTGGCTTTAGGTTTTCACCACCGTGGTGAAAAATGGCCGCGTTATCGCGCCGCGCGCTGGGGCCGCGACGCCAGCTAAGTTCGACTTCCCAAAGATCCAGCGGAGCCGATTGCGAATCGCTGTTCGTACCGGTGCTCCGCAGAGTGCACGCCGGGCGCAAGTGCGCACAATTATGCACATACGGCCGGCGATTGCAAGCAACTAGTGCAAATTTTGTTCACAACATGTCCACTTACGTCGAGCGGCCCCGGCGCAAGTTCAATGCCCGCACTCACTTCCGACTCTGCCCGCCTGCGCAACTTTTTTTCGCGCCGCTCGCCGGAATGGACTAGGCTGGTCCATTCCGCGCGATTCGCCCGCGGCCTGCAGCCGCCTCTACTACCCTAGCCCAGCGCCGCGCGGGTTCGCTGCACGAGCGAATTGTCGCCGCCGCCGGAGCCCTTGAGGTTGAACACGCTGGTGGCCAGGAACCGGTCGCGCCACTGGGGCGAGACGTTGAGATAGTCCTCCAGCACGGCCGAGCTGAACTTGTAGTCGTGCGTGTCGCGGCCCTTCAGGAACGTCAGCGTGCGGGCCCGGTTGATGAAGTCGTGCGGCTGCGGATTGGCCCGCGCGTAGGCCAGCGTTTTCCGGGCCGCTTCCTTCTTGTTGTTGGCCACGTCGGCGAAAATCGCGTCCAGAGCGGCCTTCGAATCGGACGGAATTTCGGCCGGTTCCAGCCCCTCGATTTTGTCCTCGCCCACGTTGCCGCGGCTGGTCATCGCGCCGCGGAAGAGCGGCAGGAACGCCGCGTTCTGTAGCAGCAGCAGCTTCCGCGTCTCTTCGTCGCTGCAGGCGCTATAGGCGTAGCGCAGCGCGTTGCTGCTGGTCAGCGTGTGGATGCCGACGATGCCCGGCTGCCGCATGAGCAGCTCGCCCGAGCCGACCAGCAGCGCGTCGAACACCGATTGCGGCGAGACGCCGCGGTTGATCGTGGCCGCGACCTGCGAGCAGAGCTCGTCCGCGCTGCCGCCATAGATCGTCGCCAGCAAATCGTGCGTCGCCTGCTTGTCGATCGTGCCCGTCTGCCAGTCGTCGCGGAACGTCTTGGCCAGG
>DASRJB010000173.1:0-2723 GCA_035649715.1 Pirellulaceae bacterium | reverse complement strand
CAAGATGCTGCACTCGCTGGCGGCGCACGGCGACTGGACGTTTTCGATCGTCTTTCATCCGAATGGGAAGTGGCTGGCGACCGGCGGCGGCGACAACCTGGTCAAGCTCTGGGACTGGGAAACCTGGACCGAGATTGGCCGCTTCACGGGGCACACCGACGACGTCCACGCGATCGGCTTCACGCCAGATGGCCAGACGCTTGTTTCCACGGGCGACGACCGGACGGTCCGCCTCTGGGACGTCGCCACGCGGCGCGAGCGGCATCGCCTGGCCGGCCACGAGCGGACGATTCCCGGCCTGGCGATCAGCCCGGACGGCCGGCTCGCTGCCTCCGCCTCGCGCGACCGCACCGTGCGGTTGTGGGATATTGCCAGCGGCGAGGCGGTCGGCATTTTGGAGGGTCATACGGCCGATGTGATGTCGGTTGCGTTTCATCCCCATGGCCGCGAGCTGGCTTCGGCCAGCTACGACGGCACGCTGATCCTCTGGAGCATTGCCGACCGGCAGCCGCGGGCGAAACTGGCCGGTCACGGCGATTGGGCCTTTGGCGTGCGCTATTCGCCGGATGGCCAGACGCTCGTCTCGACGGCAGGCGACGGCGTCCGCGCCTGGGACAGCCAGACCGGGCGTCTGCTCTGGCACTCCGCCGCGCAGCGGAACGTATCCACGGCGCTGTGGTTGAGCAACACGGAGTTCGCCACTTCGTCGGCCGACAGCAGCATCGCGATCTGGAACACCGCCAGCCCCAGCGAGCTGGCCCGGCTCTGGCCGCGATTCACCGACGAGGCCCTCGCCCGCCGCGTGCAAGTCGCCGAGTAGCGATCGCGCGTCAAGACTCGGGAGGCGATTCCGGCGAATCGGGCGGCGGCGCTGCATCGGGCGGCGGTGCATCGGGCGGCGGCGCTGCATCGCGCGGCGGGCGCTCGCCGCGCGGCGGGCGGTCTTCACGCGGGCCGCGCTCTTCCCGCGGCGGCCGGCGGCCCGAACCGGCCTTCAGCACCGTCACCACGTCGCTGGCCGGGATCAGCACGCGGCGATTGTCTTCCATGGCGACCATCAACTGCTGCGCGAGAATCTCCTGCGCCAGCACGCGGGCCCGGCCATTCTTGGTGACGACGTCGGAGCCGATCGGCGGCAGCTCCTGCTGCAGCTCCTCGTAGGTGTCGTACTCGTACCGCAGGCAGCACTTTAGCCGCCCGCAGCGGCCGGAAATCTTCGTCGGGTCGAGCGTGGCCTTCTGCACCTTGGCCATCTTCATCGACACCGGCGGCATCTCGCTCAGGAACGTGCCGCAGCAGACCGGCTGACCGCAGTCGCCGTAGTCGGCCAGCAGCTTGGCCTCGTCGCGAACGCCGATCTGCCGCATTTCGATCCGCGTCTGAAACTCCGAGGCCAGGCCTTTCACCAGCTCGCGAAAATCGACCCGCTCTTCCGACAGGTAATAGATCACCAGCCGCTCGCCGCCGAAGACGTGCTCGATCTCGATCAGCTGCATCGGCAGGCCGAGGCGGGCGACGTGCTGGCGGCAGGTCTCGAACGCCGCCTGCTCCTTCTGCTTGATATGCGTCAGCTCGTTGGCGTCTTCGGCGGACATTTCGCGGACGATCTGGCCGCCGGGCGAGCCGCTCATTTTCTGGGCCTGCTCGTCGCTGGCCTCGGCCAGCACGTCGCCCGCTTCCAGCCCCCGCGGCGTGCGGGCGATCACCCGCATCCCCCGCGCGTAGCGGTCCTGTCCGCGGGGCGAGAACACGCCCACGGCGCGGGTCGAACCGTAACGGAGGATGTAGCGAGGCACGGGGCGGGAAATCCAAAGAACCAAAGAACCGAAGATCCAAAGAACCAAGAACCAGATTACCAGATTGCCGTCCCCTTTGGTTCTTCGGTTCTTTGGTTCTTCGATTTTTGCTTTCAAGCCGCCCGCCGCCGCTCGTTAGCCTCGGTTCGTTCCAGCTTGCGGCGCAGGTTCTTCTGGCGGCCGATGCCGTGGAGGAAATAGAAGACCCAGGGCGCGAGCCGCTTGGTGTAATGCAGCAGGTGGGCCGAGAGGCCGACGAACCGGATGGCCTGATTGCGATAGATCGCGCGGACCGCCGCCGCGGCGACCCGCTCGGGCGTCGTGCAGATCCAGGCGGGCGGCGCGGGCGTCTGGCGGCCGGCATTGCCGCTGGGGGCATTCTTGTAGAGGCTCGTCAGAACCGGCCCGGGGCAGAGGGCCGTCACGCCCAATCCCTGCCGGCAGTACTCCGCCCGCAGGGCCTCGCTGAAGCCCACCATGCCAAACTTGCTGACGTGATACGCGGCGTACCTGCCGCCGCAGACCCAGCCCGCGATGCTCGCCATGTTCACGACGTGCGCTTCGGGCCGCGCGAGAAGCACCGGCAGCAGTCTGGTCGTCAGCCGGATCGGCGCCTGCAGGTTGATCGCCAGGAGCCTGTCCCATTGCTCGCTCGGCATCTTGGCCGTCGGTCCATACCAGGCGACGCCCGCGTTGTTCACCAGGATGTCGAGCGGCCGATCGCGGGCGATCAGTCCATCCGCCAGCCGGTCGATCGCCGCGGCGTCGGCCAGATCGCAGACCGACGTTTCGCAGGTGACGCCGTGGCTGCGAATCTCGTCCGCCGCTTGCCCCAGTGCCGCGCGGTCGATATCGACCAGGTGCAGGTGCGCTCCTTCCTGGGCCAGCCGCCGCGCGATCGCCCGCCCCAGGCCGCCCGCGCCGCCG
>DASRJB010000172.1:0-8034 GCA_035649715.1 Pirellulaceae bacterium | reverse complement strand
TGGCCGGAGGCGGACACAGACATGAACAGAATACCAAAACGCCGGCCGGGCCGAATGCGAAGCTTAGTGGGACGCGATGGCTCAGCGGAGCTTCGCCCTCCTGAGAATCTCGCCCTCAGTAGGCGATCTTCGTTTTCGGTAGTTTCTTCTGCAGCTTCGCCACGCCGGCGGGCGTGACGCCGGTGCCGATGAGGTAGAGGTGCTTGAGGTTTGTCAGGCCTTCCAGGTGCACGAGGCCGGCGTCGGTGATGCGGGTGTTTCTGCGCAGGTCGAGCGTCTCCAGACTTTTCAGGTCACGCAGGTGTACCAGCCCCTGGTCGGTGATCTCGTTCTTGAACAGGAACAGGCCCCTGGTCGTCGGCGCAGACCCAAAAAGTCTCAAATCGTCGTCCTCCAGCGCCAGTTCGTTGAGGGTGATGTGGTTCGGCGCGTCACCCTGCTCCATCAGTACGCTGATCGGCGACGTGCTGCTCAGCGTCTGTTGCGCCGTGCCGCCCAGCGCTAACACGGCGGTAACGGCCTCGCGCTGCTGCGCCTGCTGCCGGGTCCGCCAGATGCGGTAGGAGCCGATCAGGCCGGTGCAGCTGATGACGACGATAAGGAAACCGCCAGCCAGGGCGTACCACAGCCAGCGGCGGGGCGGATTCTTCGAGTCGGCCATTGCCTGCGTATTCGCCAGTAAAACCGCGACCTTGCCCCCGTCCGCAGGCGGGCCGGTTTGCAGTACAATCCGAGATTCGCCGTGGCCCCCCTGCCGCGGCATTTTTTGTTGAAGGATCGACCATGACCGCTTCCACTGCTGCCAGCCAGGAACGCGTGCTGGTGCTCGATTTTGGCTCGCAGTTCGCCCAGCTCATCGCCCGCCGCGTCCGCGAGAATCGCGTCTATTGCGAGATCGTCCGCCACGATCTGTCGCCCGAGCAGATTCGCCGCCACAACCCGCGGGGGCTGATCCTCAGCGGCGGGCCGGCGAGCGTCTATGAAGCCGGAGCGCCGAAGTGCGACCCGGCGATCTTTCGCCTGGGCATTCCGGTGCTCGGCATCTGCTACGGCATGCACCTGGCCTGCGAGGTGCTGGGCGGCAAGGTCGAGAGCTTTCCGGCCCGCGAATTCGGCCGCGCCCGCTGCCGCGTCACACAGCCGAGCGACTTGTTCGCGGGCGTTCCTGAGCAGTTCGACGTGTGGATGAGCCACGGCGACCAGGTGATGCGCGTCTCGGACGACTTCACGCCGCTGGCCAAGACCGGCACCTGCCCGATCGCCGCGGTCAAGCACAAGTCGCTGCCGATCTACTGCGTGCAATTCCATCCCGAGGTCACGCACACCGCCATCGGCAGCCACCTGCTGCACAACTTCCTGATGACCGTCTGCGGCTGCACCGGCACCTGGAAGCTGGGCGACTTTGCCAAGGAGACGATCCGGGCGATGCGGGAGCGGATCGGCCAGCACCGCGTCATCTGCGGCCTGTCGGGCGGCGTCGATTCGGCCGTTACGGCGGCGCTGCTCTATCAGGCGATCGGCTCGCAGCTGTCCTGCATCCTGGTCGATAACGGTCTCTTGCGAAAAGACGAGCAGGCGGCGGTGATCGCCGAATTCACCCGGCACTTCAAGACCGACCTGCACGTCGTCCAGGGCGAGCCGCGGTTCCTCGCCGATTTGAAAGGCATCACCGAGCCGCAGGAAAAGCGGCGGCGGATCGGCCACGCCTTCATCGAGTGCTTCAAGGAAGAAGCGAAGCAGATCCAGGGCGTGAAGTTCCTGGCCCAGGGCACGCTCTATCCCGACGTGATCGAAAGCGGCGCGGCGGCCGACGGCCCGGCGGCGACGATCAAGCTGCACCACAACGTCGGCGGGCTGCCGGCGGAGCTCGGCTTCGAGCTGGTCGAGCCGCTCCGCGACCTGTTCAAGGACGAAGTTCGCCGCCTGGGTCTGGAGCTGGGCCTGCCCGAGGACCTCGTCTGGCGGCATCCCTTCCCGGGGCCCGGCCTGGCGGTCCGCTGCCTGGGCGAAGTGACCAAGCAGCGGTTGGACGTCCTTCGCGAAGCCGACGCGATCATGATCGAGGAGATCAAGGCCGCCGGGCTCTATCGCCAGACCTCGCAAGCCTTCGCCGTGCTGCTGCCCGTGCAAAGCGTCGGCGTGATGGGCGACGCCCGGACCTATGAGAACGCGGTCGCCTTGCGGTGCGTCAACACCGACGACTTCATGACCGCCGACTGGTCGCATCTGCCCTACGATGTGCTGGCCCGCATCAGCACGCGGATCATCAACGAAGTCAAAGGCGTCAACCGCGTCTGCTACGACATCAGCAGCAAGCCGCCGGCCACGATCGAGTGGGAATAGGAAGGGCTAGGGCTAGTGGGTCGTGCTAGGGATTCAGCGGCACCACCCTAGCCCTACACTCTAGCCCTAGCACTAACAAAAAAGGCTCAGCCGCGGGGGACGGCTGAGCCTGTGGCGGGGATTGGGCCCGAGCGCTGGCGCGGCGGGGGAACGCCGGCTATTCGCGGTTGAGGGGGGCCGCTGCGCGTCGGGCGGTGGGTGGCAATCCTGGGCAAGGACTGCCGGGTGGGCATAACTTGCATCGGCCGACCGCGCCGGAATAGCCACGTTTTCCGTGTCCCGCCAATCGAGCGGAACATTCGCACGACTTTCGCGAAGTGCTACGTTTTCACAGCCTTCGCGCCGCTGGAGCCGGCGGGCGGTAAGATGTAGCGGCTGTGCCGCCGGCGCTGCCGTGCGGACGGCGCTGTCAAATCCTGGCCAGGCAAAATGTTCGTTCACCAGCCCGATCCCCTCGCCCCTCGCGGCGGGCAGGAAACACCGGAAAGGGTCTTCCTTAACCGGCGGAGCTGGCTGCGCCTCGCCGCCTATGGCGGTGCGGCGATCGTGGGAGGCGCCGGCTATGCGATGTGGCGGCGGAGCGCCAACGGGCAGGATGACGAAGTGATCGCAGCCGGCCGCTGGTCGCCGGAGTCGGAGCAGAAGTATGCCAGTTTCTACCCGGCGCGGCGCGACGAGCGATTCACGTATGGCCGGGCGGAAACGATCGCCGCCGAAGCCGCCCGCTACACAAACTTTTACGAATTCAGCCGTTTCAAGTGGTGCTGGAAGTACGTCCAGCGATTTCGGCCCGAAGCTTGGACGATCACCATCGGCGGGCTCTGCCGCAATCCGCTGACGCTCGATCTGGACGCGTTTCACAAGCTATTCCAGAGCGAGCTCGTCGAGCGGCAGTATCGCCACCGCTGCGTCGAGCGGTGGGCGATGGCGATTCCCTGGACCGGCATTCCGCTGGCGGCGCTGGTCAAGGCGGCCGATCCGCTGGCCCAGGCGACGCACGTGCGGCTGGTCTCGTTCCAGCGGCCGAGCGAAGCGCCGCACCAGGCGGAAGGCGGCGAATTCCCCTGGCCGTACACCGAGGGCCTGACGCTCGCCGAAGCCACCAACGAGCTGCCGCTCTTGGCGGTTGGAGTTTATGGTCGGCCGCTCCTCAAACAGCACGGCGCGCCCTTGCGGCTGGTCGTGCCCTGGAAGTATGGCTACAAGTCGATCAAGTCGGTCGAGTTCATCGAATTCGTCGGCCGCGAGCCCGCGACCTTCTGGAACACGATGAACCCCGCGGCCTATCCCTTCGAAAGCAATGTCGATCCAGCGGTCCATCGCCCCTGGAACCAGGCCTACGAGACCATGCTCGGCACCGGCGAGCGCCGGCCCACCGAGAAATTCAACGGCTACGGCCAGTGGGTCGCGGGCCTGTACCAATCGTCCGATGCGTGAAGTCAGTTCTTCGGAATCGAAGCGACTAGTTGCTGTTTGGCCTGGTCCGGATCGAGATCGTCGTCCTCTTGCTCCGCAAAGGTCAGAATCGTCTTGAGGTGGCTGAAGTTCAGAATCGCAGCAATCTCTTCCAACCGTTCTTCGCCGGCGTAAACGCAATCGACGAGGTACGCGGCGACGAACCGCTGATAACTGTCGCCCATTTTTTCGAGATAGGGTGGTTCGCCCAGCGCGAAATGACAAGCAACGAATTCGTCTGATTCCCGATCGTAGGCAAACAAGGTATCTCCGAATTCCTGACAAAGCGGCACGCAGCAGGCAAGTCTCGGCAAGTAGCGCAGCAAGTCAGCTCGGCGGCGCAAGAACGTGTCCGGTCGCCTCCAGGCGACCAAGACGCTTGGAACACGGTCGTCCCAGACATCCGCAAAAACCGGCGGCAGCCCCAGACTGAGGACCTCTCGGCGCCACTCCTCCGCCGTGCTGTCGAGTCGGCTCTCGCTTGGCCGTTTTTCGGGCGATGCACCGCTGGAGCCAGTTCCAGAAAAGAACCGGACGAGATCTTTCAGGATGGACAAAAAGCGTCCGAACATCGAATCGAGGAATCACAAATCCGCGAGCAGCGCCGCCAGGTCGGGGTCGATGGCGGCTTCGCCGCCGGCGGCGGGTGCCGCTTCGGCGGGAGTGCCTAGGCTGGCCAGCAGGGCGTCGAGCTCGGCATCGGCGGATGCCGCGGCTTCGGCCGGCGGCGACTCGGCTGCTGGTGCCGCCGGCTGCTCGGCGGCGGCGGGTGCGGCGGCTGCGGGCGGCGGAGCAGCTGGCTCGGGCGCGGCAGCAGGAGCTGTCGGCGCGATCGTCACCGGCGCCCAGAGGCCGGCCAGCGGCTTGCCGGTGACAGACTGAAAGCTGCCCAGGCGGACCTCGGGCCGGCCCTTGATCGCCAGCACCGGCATGAACCGCTGGGCGGAAACGTGCGCCGCGGCATCGACCGAGAGCAGCCGCTCGGTGCAGGGCAGGGCGACCTGATCGCCGTCGGCGTCTTCGTAGTAGTAATACGGCATGTCGCCGGCGCTCATTACGCCGCCGAGGCTGATCTTCTTCACCGAGCCGGCCTTCTCGTAGGTCTGGGCCAGCAGCAGCCCCGCGAGAACCGCGCCGCTGGTGTAGAGCATGCCCTTGAGGCCTTCCTTCGGCGTGAACTCCTCGAAGTCGAACTTGTCGATCGGATCGGTCTTCGCGCCGTAAGGATTGCGGAGCATGAATCGCGGCACGGTCAGGCCGAGGTAGCCCGCTTCCGGCATCGACTTCAACGCTCCCCAGCTCTCCTTGATCAGCGGATGGATTTCCTCGGGCTTGAGCTTTTTGATCACGTCCGTGCCGATCGCTGCGAGCAGCGGCGCGCTCGCGGCAGCGCAGAGCCGCGACATGCGGCCGAGCAGCTCGGCATGCGGCGGCGTCTTTTCCAGGAAATAGTTGGTGACGATCGCCGTGATCGGGCCTTGCTGGGCGTCGAGGGCGGGCTGCTCGACCAGCAGCTTGTAAAGGCCGGTCTCCTGCAAGTCCTCCGTAGCGGAAAGATCGGCGGCGAATTCCTCGGCCGAGATGTCGTACACCACGATCCGCAGGCTCTGCCCCGTCTCCAGCCGGCGGACCAGGAATTCCAGGCCGCGCCAGACCGATTCCAGCGCCTGGAAATCGGGATGATGGAGGATGCTCTGCATCGTCTGGCCGATGGCCTGATCGACGGTGGCCACCAGCTTGTCGGCCTTCGGGTCCTTGGCCGCCACGACGTGCGGCCCGACGATCTGCTTCAGCAGATCGGCGATCGGCGTTTCCGTCTCTTTCGCTGAAGGCTGCCCGATCAGGGCCGCGAAATCGCTGAGCTTGCCGTTGACGGGTACGACGCTGCCGCGGGCCTTGGGCCGCGGCTCGGGCTCCGCCGCGCTTGCGCCCGACCAGCTCTGCACTTCGGCCGCCGCCTTGGCGAACATCGAGGCGGTTTTCAATCGCTGCCGCAGGCCGGACAGCGCGCTGAACGCTTCCACGTTGTCGTACAGCTGGTCCGGATGAAAATCGTCCATCGAGGCGATCGGGATCTCGACGGCCCCGCCCTCCGCGCCGATCGGCAGCGTGAGCTTGATGTTCATTCGCTGCACGAGTTCGTCGAGGTTATCGACATCGACCGCTAGCGGCTTCCGCTTCGCCAGCTCGTCGCCCGTCGCCAGCTGCCCGCCGCTGGCCCGCCCCGAGAAATCGCCCAGCACCGCCAGGCGAAAGACGTCTTTGCCCCCCGCTGCCCGCGGCGGCAGTGTCGATTTCAGGGCGCCCAAGTTCAGGGAGTATTTCATGGCTAAATAGCCTCGTTCGATTGGGGCAATTGTCAGTTGTCAGTGGTCAGTTGCAAGTTGTCAATTGATTCCACTGACAACTGACTACTGACAAATGGGCACGACGCTCTTCTGCAGCTCGCCGCCGGTGACCTGAACCTGGCCGGCGGGATCGATCAAGACGTTGACCTCGCTGCGGACGCCGAATTCGCTCTGATAAATGCCCGGCTCGATTGAGAAGCAGGTCCGCGGCAAGAGCGTCCGCTCGTCGCGGGTCTCCAGCCCGTCGATGTTCGCCCCGTTGCCGTGCACTTCCTGGCCGATGCTGTGGCCGGTGCGGTGAATGAAATTCGCCCCGAAGCCGGCCTGCTCGATCACCGCTCGGCAAGCGTTATCGACCTGCCAGCCCGCGATCGGCTGCTTCGCAGCGAAGGCCGATTTGATCTTGGCGATGGCGGCGTCGCGGGCCGCGGCGACGATCTGGAAGATGCGATCGTATTTCTCGGGAACCGTGCGGCCGACAAACCCGACGCGGGTTAAATCGCTATAGACGCTCCGCGGCCGCTCGAGCTTGGCCCACAGGTCGATCAGCACGAAGTCGCCGCTCTTGATTAGGGCGTCCGTGGCCGGCGACGTGTCGAAGTGCGGATCGCCGCTGTGGGCATTGGCGGCGACGATCGGCGGATGATAGGTCGTCAGGCCGTTATCGCCAAAGTGCTGCATGATGTGGGCTTGCACCGCGGTCTCGCGCACGCCGCCGCGAGCTTGCACCTGCTCGGCGATGAACCGCCAGGCCTTGGCGTAGGCAGAGTTCGTGTGCACCGCCGCCGCCAGGTGCATCGCAATCTGCTCGTCGTCCCACGTCGCCTCGAAGAGCTGGATCAGATCGCCCGACGACACGATCTCCGCGCCGAAGCTGCGGACCAGTTCAAACGTCCCGGCATCGACCCGCGATACGTACGGATTGGCGTTCCGCGGCGAATACTCCATCGCCACGCGCTTCGCGCCGCCGACAAGCTGCTGCACGCCCGCTTCCAACTCCTGCCACTTCAAATAGACGACCTTCTCGCCCGGCAGGTGGTCCAGCGCCCCGCTCTCGATCCGGTGCACCAGCTTTCGCGGCTGCCCGCTGGCGGGCACGAAATAGAACCACCGCCGCGAGCCCATCTGGTCCGCCGGCAGATCGACGATCCGCCGCGCGAGGATATTGAGTCCGCGGAAGTCGTAGAGCAGCCAGCCGTCGAGCTTGAACTGTCGCAGGGCGGCCTGAATCTGGGCGAGGTCGAACATGAACTTACTCCGCATCGTACTCGAACCGCACGCTCCGCGTATCCATCTCCTTGCCGCTCCGCTGCACCAGCGGCTGATACAGCTCCGGGCGGCGGGCCTTGATCCAGCGGACGCCAGTCGAGCGCTCGCGCAGGCCGGCGTCGAGATCACCTACGACCAGGTCGTCCTCGATCGACTGGGATTCGGCGACCGTGCGGCCGTAGCAGTCGAGGATCATCGCGTTGCCCGTGCGGACCTCGTCGTCGTCGCGGCCGACGCCGTTGGCAAAAACCAGGAACATACCGTTGTCGTGCGCCCGCGCCGGCAGCCACCGCCGCAACCAGCCGCGGCCCTTGTCGCCCTGAAACTCGGCCCGCAGGGCATCGGGATCGTGCCGGCGGTTCTCCCACAACTCGACGTCGATCGGCCCCATCGCGCAGGGGCTGCCCGAGCGGCAGCCGCCGGTCTGATGCGGGGCGAGCAGGATTTCCGCCCCCATCAAGGCCGTGATGCGGGCGTTTTCGACGAGGTTGTTGTCGTAACAGATGAGCACGCCGACGCGGCAGCCGTGAGGCGTGTCGAACACGGTGTAGCGGTCGCCGGGCGTGAGGAATTCGCTGACGAAGACGTGCAGCTTGCGGTGGCAGGCCCAGCGGCCGTC
>DASRJB010000171.1:0-3642 GCA_035649715.1 Pirellulaceae bacterium | reverse complement strand
AAGTTGCCTGCAATTCTCGGGCCGATGTGATAATTCTGTCCACGTGTGGATATAGTTGATGTCTGGTCGCCCGACCGCCCCGTGCCGTACTGAGTACCCGGCGGCGAGCGTCGGGCCGGCAGCCCGCCAGCGGCCACGGGCACGATCGTTTGGCTCGCGGCTGCGCCGCAGCGCCCAGGGCTAACGAAGGTCGGCCCTCCGGGCCTGCAATCAGACGTCGTTCCTGGTGAAGAGCGCCGCTAGGGTGGCCCGGCGAAGGGGGTTCTCAAACACTAATAAGTAGTACTTAACCGCCTGCGGACGCCTTTGCTGCAAGCCTATGGCACTTCAGGAGTTGCGACAATAAGATGCCAAAACAGGCGCGATCGCACTCGCCCAACCAGGGGGCTGATATTCGCGCCGCCAAGCCCGCCCGCCAAGCTAACCAATGCTCACGCCAGCACGCCCTCGATCGGCTTGCCGATGACCAGCGGATGCGGCCGGCCGGTCTGGTCGTAGATGGTCGTCTGCGGATCGACGCCCAGCAGATGGTAGATCGTGGCGGCCATGTCGCGCGGGTCGTGCGGCTTGTCGGTGGGATAGGCGGCGGAGTTGTCGCTGGCCCCATAAACCGTGCCGGCCTTGATCCCCGCGCCGGCGAGCACCAGCGAATAGACCCAGGGCCAGTGGTCGCGGCCGGCGCTTTTGTTGATGACTGGCGTGCGGCCAAACTCAGCATTCACCAGGACCAGCGTCTCGTCGAGCATCCCGCGGTCGGCGAGATCTTCGATCAGTGCCGAAAACGCCGCGTCGAACGTCGGCGCGAGCGACTCCTTCATCTGCTTGAAGTTTTGGCTGTGCGTGTCCCACGAGCCGACCGGCGTGTGGCAGTAGCTGACGTTGATCATCGGCACGCCCGCCGCCGCCAGCCGGCGGGCCAAGAGGCACCGCTGGCCGAATTCGGTCTGGCCGTAGCGGTCGCGAACCTGCGCTGGCTCCGCGGCCAGTTCGAACGCCTGCCGCGTGCGGTCCGACGTGAGCAGGGCGAAGGCCCGCTGGTAGTAGGCGTTCAGGTCGCGGGCCTGGGCCGAGTGGTCGATCAGCCGCCGCGTTTGCTCGAACTCGGAAAGCAGGTCGCGGCGCTCGGTCATCCGCAGGGCCGTCATGCCGCCGGCCCGCTCGACCGCTTGAATCCGCACGTCCTTGGCGAGCAACTGCTGATCGACGTCGAAGCTGGCGTGCGACGGGCCGAGGAAGCCGGGCAGTTGGCCGTGCAGCACGGTGCCGTTGTTCCGCCGCATCAGCGGGCCGACGCGGACCCAGGTGGGCAGGTCGCGCGCCGCGGGGCGGACCCTATCGAGGACCGCGCCAAACGGCGGGAAATCGGTCGCGGCCGGCGGAAAGTCGGTCTCGGGCGTGCCCGGCGGGTGCGCATGTCCCGAATTGGCCGGCAAGCTGGCCGTCACGTGGTTCGCGTTGCCGTGCGACATCGACCGCACGATTGCCAGCCGGTGGGCCAACTGGGCCGACTGCGGCAGCAGCTCGCTGAACTGCACGCCGGCCAGGCTGGTCGGGATCGCTCCGAACTCGCCGCGGACCGCCGAAGGGCCGCTCGGCTTGGGATCGAACGTTTCCTGCTGCGGATGGCCGCCGTGCAAATAGAGAACGATGACCTGTTTCGCTCGCCCAAACGTCGATCCCTGCTTGGCCCCGGCCCCCAAGCCGGTCCGCTGCGCCAAGAGGGTCGGCAGCGCCAGACCCATCCCGAACAGACCGCCGACCCGCAGCACTTCGCGTCGCGGTACGCGGTTGCTAAAAACGCCGCGCATGGCAAACTCCCCGTCAGCGCACTATACCCGATGCCTAGGGCGAACGCAGCGGAATCTTTTCACTCGAAGGAATTTCGCCGCGGAGCACCCGGCCGCCTTGGCCCGTCAGCCAGAGGTAGTGATCGCTGGGCAGCTCGGCGTCGGCGATGAAGCGGCTTTCGCCGGTGGGCGGCGACTGGCTGGTCTTGAAGATCGCCGTGCCCTCGTCCAGCTCGTCGAACATGGCAGTGTAGAGCATCGTCGCGCCGGCGTTTTTCGCCTCGGCGATCTGCCGCCAGAGGAATTCCCCTTTCAGCCGCGGAATCTGGTCGAAGGGCGCTTGCCGCCGCCTGCCCCGCATGTTGTGCCAGCTGAAGCCGGGAAAGACGACGGGCAAATACTCCTTGCCGTGCTCGCGGCACCACGCGATGTCGGGCTGCATCCGCTCGCGGGCGTGGCGGGCGGCGGCCTGGGGCGTGGCGAAGCGGCCGACCGTCCAGGGGCTGAGGATGTCGGCCTTGAGCAGCGTCGCGTGCAGCGCCGGATCGGCAATCGTGTCGCGGTCGAGCGTCCGCCAGTTGGTCGGGATGCCGACCATCACCGTGTTGCCGCCGTAGGTCGGGTCGTTCTTCAGGAACTCGACCAGGCGGTCGCACTCGGCCAGCGTGTAGGCCCGGCCGTCATTGAAGCCGATGCCCCAGACCGCAACGACCGGCTGGCCGTTATGCCGCAGATAGGCTTTGTCGTTTTCGTCGCGGCCGAGCTGCATCCGATCGACCAGCAGCTTCCAGTCGTCGATCGCCCGGTCGATGCCGCCTTCGCGCAGGCCCGACAGGTCGTACATCGCGGCATAGCAGCGGCCGTGCAGGTTCGCGCCCTCGCGGCAGTGGGCCAGCGCCGTGTTGCAGTGCCGCAGCGACAGGGCCGCTTGCGTCTCGACGACGAACCGCTGCACGAAAACGCCGTCCAGGCCGTAGTCCTTCATCCACTGGAAGTGCCGCAGCACAGTCTTCCTGTTGTGCGAGCTGAAGACAAACGCCGGCTGGCCGTCGGCGTGCCGAAATTGCGTCGCGATCTTCTCGTCGGCGCCCAACTCGCTCACGTCGGGCCAGAGATCGATGTTGCACCGCCCCGGCCGGAACTGGCCGCGGTTGGAATAGTGCCGCCAGCCCAGCTCCGCGCCGTCGCCTTCCGCAGTGAACCAGCCCTGATAGCCGGCCATCACCTTCCCGGTGAGCGTGCTGCGGTCCACGCCGGCCGCGGAAGTTCCGGCGTACGGTTTCATCTCCGCGATGACCGCCTCGCGCGTTGGCGGGTCAGCAGCAGCGCAGTGAGCTGCGACGAGCAGCAGGGCCAGGCATTTCAGGCGGTGCATGAGGATGGCATTTCAATATGCCCGGTGGGCGGCAGGGTCCTGGCTGTTGCGGTCGTCGTCCTTCAGCTTGCGCAGGACGACGCAGCGGCCCAGGATTCCCAGCTCCGCCGCCGGGCGGGCAAATTCGGAACGCAGGCGATCGTGGATCAGCGGCAGGCGCCGCAGCAGCCGGCCGGCCAGCGAAGGCCGGCCGGGCGGCGGCTCGATCACTACTTCCGGATGGGCGGGCTGATAGTGCCGGTTGGCCAGAAAGTATCGAATGACGGTCTGCACGGCTGGCCAGTCGGAGTCGTCGAACGCCAAGAGGCCTGGCGCGGTGAGCAGCCGGTCGGCGCCGAGGGCGTCGGCAAACACGTAGTCCGTCAAGTGAGCGCCGTCGATGAAAACCAGGCCCGCTCGAATGCCCTCCCGCTCCAGATCGGGCAGCGCCTGGTGGGAAGGCAGCTCGACGAGCCTCAGGTGCTCTTTCAATGCAGCTTG
>DASRJB010000170.1:0-2367 GCA_035649715.1 Pirellulaceae bacterium | reverse complement strand
CTCGGACTGACCGGCGACTTCATCGACTTCGGTGGTGCTCATGGGAGGGCCTTTTTTGGCGGGCGAGAAATCGTGCCATTAACAACAAACCCGAAGAGACAGCAAGGGGCATGCCTCGCCGGCGCTTCGGGCAAATTGCGGGCAGTTTAGGGGCCGCCAACCGGCAACCCCACCGTTCAGAGCGGGTGATGGGACTCGAACCCACGACAGCCACCTTGGCAAGGTGGCGCTCTACCAACTGAGCTACACCCGCGGCTCGCAAGACTCGTAATTGTTACGGATTCGACCCGGTTGTAAAGCCGGGCTTAAAGTGGGCCGCTCACGCCGCGACTTTGCCGAGCGGCGAACGTCTCGTGACGATTTTTCGACCTCGAATTTCCATCGGCACGCTGGGCAGTGCGACTCTTGCGAAGAGACCGCCAACCGCGGCGGTTGGTTCGACCGGACCAGCTAGCTCGCCGCCGATTGGCCGGTGCCGCTGCCAGCTCATGCGCGCGTACTCGAACGATCTCTCTGGGGCCAAGTTTTCGCCGCAAGTGCTTTCCCCGTCATTAGTTGCGGCTGAAATCCGGGGCCGGCGATTATGCGCTTTATGCGCGCCAGCACCAGCGCGTCGTCGCACGTTGCATCGTCCCAGGACAACTATGCGCGCATCTCGCGGAGATTTTCCCGGCACCCGTTTTCCGCCGCAAGTCGTTGTGGCGTCAGCGGTTGCACCTGGAAAACCCCGCCAGCGATTATGCGCATTATGCGCGCAGCACCAGAGCGAGAGGGTCACCATCACTTGTCAAAGAACGTCACTCGCCGGAACGCGGCGAGGGCCAGCCGAACGCGAATTGTATCAACCTGTACACGTAAGGTCAAGAAGCGCCGAATCAGCCCCGGTGGCACAGGACGCAGTTCTGGGCGACGATGGCGACGAGGTTCGTGCTGGCCGCGAGCGGCTTGGCTGCCGCGTGGCATTCGGTGCAGCAGCGGAGGGCCTCCTCTGTGCCGCTGGCCATCGCGGCGGCCAAGACCTGGGCCTGGTCGGCGGTGAGCGCCTCGTATTTGGCAGGCAGGCAGCGGGCCGGCAGCTTGAGCGACGCCAGCGAAATCAGAGCCGGCCCATCGGGCAGGTGCGCGGGCGGCACGCGGTTGCCCAGCAGGCCACCAAAACGGCTGTCGCGCTGGTTTGCCGGCGGCGAGACCGCATAGCCGTACGCCAGCACGCCCAGCGCAGCCATCAGCAGCGAAGCCGCGATCAGGCGGATGGCGCTCACGGCCTGGTCAAAGCGGCGGGCCGAGCGCGGGACCGGAGCCACCGCCTTGACGCCCGGGGCCAGCGGCCGCTGGAGGGGCAGCGTGCCGTGATATTCGGGCAGCTCCACCGCCTCGTCGCGATCGACCGCTTCGTGCAGCAGCTCGACCGCCGGCCGCAGGGCCTCGGCCAGCCGGCGGCACTCGTGGCAGGCTCGCAAGTGGTGCTCCACGCCCTCGTCGCTGGCGTCGCCCGAGGGAAACGGCCCCCGCGTCAGCACGTCGAACACCTGATCGCAGTTCAGCAGCAGATTCTTCATGACCCAACTCCACGTGGGGCGGGCGTCTCGCCGGCCCTCGAACTCGAACTCACCACAGGCGCGTCCAACCATTCCGACAATTTGAGCAGTCCCGTCTTCACCCGGTGCTTGGCTCCCGGCTCGCTGATCCGCATCGCCGCGGCGATTTCCGGGAACGTCAATTCGCCGAAGAATCGCAGCCGTAGGGCGTCGGCCTGGGCCTCCGGCAGCCGCGACAGGAGTGCGTGCAGCCGCTCGCTGCTCTCGCGGGCCAGCAATTGCTCCAGCGGGGAGGCCGCCGGGCATTGGACGTCAAACTCAGCCTCCGCCACGGCCGCCGGCTGCCGCTGCTCGCGCTTGGCCAGCCGCGAGCACTGATTCAGCAGGATCGTCCAGAGCCAGGTGCGGAAGCTGAACCGCGAATCGTACGACTCCAGCCACTTGTGGGCGCAGAGGAACGTCTCCTGCACCGCCTCCTCCGCCCACTGCCGTCGCCCCAGCCGGCTGACCGCCGCCCTGAGCAGCGCCGCCTGATACCGCTGCACGAGCAGCGCAAACGCCTCCCCCTCGCCTGCCACCACGGCGGCGATCAAGAGTCCGTCAGGAGTCTGAGCGTCAAGCACCGGCACGGCGATCCTCGGGTGGCTTCTGTTTATCCTAGCCGCGGGGGCCGCTCAAGGGAAACTTCTGGTCGTTTCAACCCTTGCCCGGTTCAAACGTTGTCGGCTGCGGGATGTCGGGCGTGAGGACGCGCCAGCTTTCGCCGGTTTCGCGGAAGGGGCGAAAGTCTTGCGGCTGATAGGCGAATTCGAGGCGGGGTGTGCCGATG
>DASRJB010000169.1:0-3370 GCA_035649715.1 Pirellulaceae bacterium | reverse complement strand
GAGCGAGATCGCCAATGGCAATCTCAAAGTCCCCGGCGCCATCGAAAGCTTCGACCAGACGCCGAGTGTCACCAACTTCGCAGTCAACATGAACCGCGAATTACCGCATCACTAACGCCCGACCCCTGACCCCCGACCCCCGATTCCCATGAACCTCTTCTCCAAACTCCGCCAGGCGCTGTTCGGCTCTCAGCCGCGGCCGACGCGCCTGGACAGTCCGGATTCGCACGCGCTGCGGATCGACGAGCTGCCGCCCTTCAACCTGCACGTCGCCGAGCTGATGCGCTACGACCCGCAGGTGCGGATCGGCCTCGGCGCTCGCAACGGCCTGCTGATGTCGGCCGAAGTCGAAGTCACCGGCGACGACTCGCGGGTCGTCAGCTGGGTCCAGCACCAGTGGAACGCCCTCTGGCACCAGGCCGCCCATCAACTGCTGCGGGCGAAACTCTACGGCTTCCTCCCGTTCGAAGTCGTCTATCGCCGGGCCTCCGGCGGCCAATTCCGCGGCCTCGTTGAAGTCGAACGCCTGATCGACCGCCACCCCAGCGACAGCCGGCTGCTGACGATCGGCGACCAGATCGTGGGGTTCACGGTAGCCCGCGACTCCGTCGCGGGTCGCCCGCCACGGAGTGGCGGGCTACAAGACCTCCTCGCCCCGCAGGCCCTCGTCTGCACCTTCGACGCCGAGTGCGAGAACCCTTACGGCTGTGCCCTGCTCGCGCGGGCGTATCCCGCGTGGTTCGAGAAATGGATGCCCGGCGGAGCGAAGCGGACGCTGCGGCTGCGGATGATCAAGGACGCGTACATCGGCGACATCTTCTGGTATCCGCCGGACCGCCGCTTCGAATTGCCGGACGGCCGCGAAATCACGTATCGCGAATTGGCCCAGCAAATCGTCGAGTCGCGGGCCAGCGGCGGGGCCCTCACGCTGCCGCTCATCCGCGATTCGCAGGGCAACAAGCAGCTCGACTACACGCCGCCGCAAGGCACCAGCGGCTACACGCAGATCTTCCGCTGGAAGGCCGACCTCGATCTCGAAATCTGGAAGGCCCTGGAGGTGCCGCCGGAGATCATCCAGGCCAGTTCGAGCGGCAGCGGCTACAGCGGCCGCTGGATTCCGTTCGCCGTCGCACTATCGGCCGTGCACCAGGAGCTGGCCGAGCTGATCCGCTGCATCGATCGCGACATCCTGCGGCCGATCGCCCAGTTCAACTTCGGCCGCCAGCCGCAGTACCAGATTCACCCCAAGAGCCTGGTGGAGACGTATTCACAGATGTTCGGGCGGAGCACGCCGGAGAGGTCAGTTGTCAGTGGTCAGTAGTCAGTTGGAAGAGACCGGAACGCATCACCCACTGACAACTGACAACTGACCACTGACAAATCAAAACCCTTCCTTCGCCATTTTCGCTTCGCGGACGGCGCGGTTGGCATTGTCGATGAAGTTGTCGATCTGGTTCAGGCCGCGGAGGAGCATCGCATGCCCGTCGATCACGACCTGCTGCAATTGCGATTCCTCCATGGTGCGGGAGAGCGTGGAGAGCTTCGTGGCCTGCTCGCGGACGCGCTCCACGACGATTTCCAGCCGCTGCCCGCTGTAGGGTTCCTTGCGGGGCACGCGGCCGGACGCATTTTTTTTGAGGGACTTCTTCTTTCCCATCGGGTGAACCTCGGTGCCGCTCGCTGCTGTTCGAACTCGTTAGTCATTTCGGATCAAAAGATGATAACCGCGGAAATAGAGAGTGCAAGGGAAATTGGAGAATTCATCACAAATTCGTCATTAGTCATTCTTCATTGTCAGTGGTCAGTGGTCAGTAGCCAGTTGGAGGAACCGCAAAAAGCCTCTCCAACTGACAACTGACCACTGACAACTGACCCACCTCCATGTCCCACCGACTCACGCGCCACGAATTCCAGACGATCCGCGACTTGCTCGCGGACGGCTGGCGGCACTTCGAAATCGCCCGCGAGCTGAATCTCGGGCTCTGGACGATCGCCCGCGTCGCCGACCGCCGGCGGTTCGTGCCCGACGACATCGACGACGCCGAGATCCCCGCCGCCGAGCTCTGCGAGGACGATGCGCCGCCCGACTATGTCGCTCAGAACCTCCGCCGCTGCCCCGAGTGCGGGGCGATGGTCTATCTCTGGCCTTGCATCGCTTGCAGCCGCGGCGCCTCTGCGCCTGCCATCGCCCCGCTGGAGGAGGTGGACGAGGAGCAAGAGGAGAGCGACCCGCCCGCCACGGGCTGGGTCAGCCGGCGAATCGTCCGGCGGAAGAAGCTGAAGCAGAAACTGATGAACAGCCGCCGGCTAAGCCGCAACGGCAGTCCCAGCACCGTCAGGCCCGAAGGGCCGGAAGGGAGTAGCCAGGGCCGTGAGGTCGGGGTTGTCGATGGCAACTCGCGCGACCAAGGTTCGGAGGACCGGCACACGAGCGCTGAGGTGTCGGCCCTCCGGGCCTCGTGACGGTTGTCGATGAACCCTCGGTGCGGCCCAACGGGCCGACCTTCGTCAGCCGTGGGCGCAGCCCACGGTATGCGATGACGATGCCGCGCAGCCCCGCAGGGGCGAAATCGCCCGGCCGGCGCTGGTATTGCGCCCCGCTGGGGCTCCGGTCGATTGTTGGACGCCAACCCTGGGCTCGCGGCCGCGCCGCAGCGCCCAGGGCTAACGAAGGTCGGCCCTCCGGGCCTGCCATGAGACGTCGTCCCTGGATTGAGCCGCCGCATGAACCAACCCGAACCACATCCGCCGCCGCCCTCCCGTGCGAAAGCGCCGCCGCGAGAAGCCGCGCCGCGCGACCTGTACCAGGTCGTCATCGAGTGCAGCGGCGAAGACCAACAGCGCGAGCTGTTCGACCGCCTCCGCCGCGAAGGTTTGAAGGTGCGATTGCTGGTGCTGTGAGCTCAAAGCCGCGACCAGTGGTCGCGGTGCACGGGTATGGAGAAGTGAGCGGTCGGTGGTCAGTGGTGAGGCCCGGAGGGCCGGAAGGAAATAGCCCCGGCCGTCAGGCCGGGGTTTTGAAACGCAGTTCGCGCGGCGGAGGTCCGGAGGACCGGCACCCATCCGCGCGATGTGCCGGCCCTCCGGGCCTCGTGAACCGTGACCGTTGTCGCTGCGGCCCAACGGGCCGACCTTCGTCAGCCGTGGGCGCAGCCCACGGTACGGGATGACGATTCCGCGCAGCCCCAACGGGGCGAAATCGCCCGGCGCGGCGCGTTGCCCGCGCAATTTCGCCCCGTTGGGGCTGCGGCGTCAATTGTTGGACGCCACCCTGGGCTCGCGGCTGCGCCCCAGCGCCCAGGGCTGACGAAGGTCGGCCCTTCGGGCCTGCATTGCCCTCCGGGCCTGCATTGCCCTCCGGGCCTCACTA
>DASRJB010000168.1:0-2351 GCA_035649715.1 Pirellulaceae bacterium | reverse complement strand
ACGTCCTCGGTCCACTTGTTCTCGGCCAGCTTGGGCGTGGGCGAGGTTTCGCCGATCACGCGTGCCCCGCGGATGCCGCCGCCGGCCAGCGCGGCGGTGAAGCCGTGAGGCCAGTGGTCGCGGCCGCCAGCCGGGTTTATTCGCGGGGTGCGGCCGAATTCGCCGGCCCAGAGCACGAGGGTTGAATCGAGCAGCTTCCGCTCGGCCAGATGCTTGAGCAGCGCGGCATAGGCCGGGTCGAGGATTCCGCACTGGCTGCGGACGAAGGCTTCGTTGTTGGCGTGCGTGTCCCAGCCGTTCAGCTCGACCTCCACGCAGCGCACGCCGACCTCGATCAGCTGCACGGCGGCCAGGCAGGCACGGCCGAACGGCGTGTCACCGAACTCGTCGCGCAAAGCCTGCGGCGCCTGGCTGATCTCGAACGCCTTGAGCTGGTCGGAGGACATCATCCGGCGGGCGGCGGCGATGCTCGTGGACTGGAGCGTGCGCTCATTCAGATTCTTGATCCGGCCGCGGGCAAAGTTCGCCTCGACGACGTTCTGCAGATCGTCCAGCCGGCGGGCCGCCCGCTGCGGCGAGACCCGGGCCGTGACGTCGGGAATCGAGCCGATCGGATCGTAGGTCTTGAAGGCGTCGTATTGATCGCCCAGGTAGCCGCCGCGGGCCGGCCACGCGCCGGGCAGAATCGAGACGTGACGCGGAATCTCGACGTTGTCCCTGGTCTGGTGGCAGACGATCGCACCCAGCGACGGATGCACGAGCGTCGGATCAGGGCGAAAGCCGGTCTTCACGTTGTAGGTCGCCCGCTCGTGATCTCCTTCCTTGCTGACGAGCGAGCGGACGAGCGAAATCTTGTCCATCTGCTCGGCAACCCGCGGCAGGCCGTCGGCAATCTCGATGCCTCGGGCGGCCGTCGGAATCGCCTTCGTCTCCTGGTGGGCGATTGGCGAGCCAGCGTGCGGGTCGAACGTTTCCAACTGGCTCGGTCCACCCCCCATCCAAAGCACGATCAGCGACCTGGCCGGCGCGCCCTGCGGTGCCTCCTCCGCTGCGCGGGCCAATCGCTCCGCCACCGGCGTCAGCCAAGCCAGACCGGAAACGCCCACCGCGCCCAACAATGAACGGCGAGAAAGGTGAGCGGGCGACCCGCAGTTTGGTGCTTGGTTCTTGGTCATGGAATTCCCGGCGCAGCCGGCTAGTGGTTCCAAGTGAACTCGGTGCTGTTGACCAGCGCCCAATACAAATCCTCTAGCGCCTCCGGCTGATTGCGGCCTTCGCGGTCCGCCAGGCGGCGCGTGAAGTGAGCCAGCTCGTCGCTAGTCGGCCGCCGCGTGAGGACCGTCAGGTACGCTGCCTCGACCTGCTTCTGGGGCGAGCCGCCGAGGGCGGCGATCCGCGTGGAGCCAGAGACCAGCGGGTTGGGCTGCGTGCGTTCTTTCACGAGCTGGCCGTTCATCAGCAGCAGCCGCTGCGGGATCGTGCTGCCCCGGCCCACGAATTCGTCCTCGCCCAGGTCGCCGTAGCGTTCGACGAACTCGCGGGTCTGGCCGAACTTGGCCAGCTGCAGCAGGATGTGGGCGTCGCCGTTCAGCGTGGTCAGCGACGAGGCCTGGATCAGCGAGCCGGCGACCTGCTCTGGCCGGAGGCGCGACAGCGGGAACGCCGCCCAGGCCCGTTCGTGTTTCTCGGTAATTTCAAAGTCCGCCCTGCTATCGCGGCGGAATGCCTCGCTGGCGGCGATCAGGCGGATCAGCCGCTGCAAATCGTACTTGTGCGCGACGAAGTCGTCGGCCAAAAGCTGCATGCCCGGCGGATATTGCCCGACCAGCGGGATGTCGTCGATCGGCTCGACCAGCGGCCGGCCAAAGAGGAGGGCCCAGACGCGATTGACGGTGGCCCGCGCGAAGGGTTTGTTCTCTCGGTGCGTGACCCAGCGGGCGAGCTGCTCGCGGCGGCCGCCGTGGCCGTCGAAAATCTCGCGGGCGAACGGCACCTTCGCCGGCACGACTTCCTCTGCGTCGGCCTTCAGATACTTGGTCTTGTACTGCTGGTCGGCCTCTTGCACGCCGACCAGGGAAATCCGGGTCGCACCGAAGAACGCGGCGAGCTGATGGAAGTCGGCCTGTGTGCCATCGTGAATGTTGCCGGGCGAGCCGACGAGGATGTTGCCGAGCTTGTCGTCATGGCACTGCAGGCAGTCGATCCGCATGCCCAGAAAGGCCCGCGCGGTGCGGCCGGCGAGGCGAATCGGATCGGGCTGGTTCTCCTGGCCGGGATTGGCGGTCGCCGTGATGAAGTTCGTCGCCGGCTTGCCGGTCCAAATCCCTTCTTCCGAGATCAGCCGGCGAACG
>DASRJB010000167.1:0-4539 GCA_035649715.1 Pirellulaceae bacterium | reverse complement strand
ATGCAGTCCCTCTTTTAGTAACAGTTCGTTGAAGTTGATGAGGAACGCCAATCTCAATTCGTGAACTTAAGATAGGTGAGGACTTGGGCGGTGCAGATTGGGTGCAGCGTCTGTACGGACTTGATTTCACAGAGGATGCGTTCTTCCACTAACAAATCGAATCTGAATCCTTCTTCAAATCGCACGCCATCATAGTTGATAGGAATTGGATCTTGTCGTCGGACGGTCAAGCCTCGCTTCCGCAATTCATGAGCTAGGCAGACCTCGTACACGCTCTCCAGCAATCCAGGCCCCAGCGCCCTATGGACCTTCATTGCCGCATCCACAACGATCGTCGCAATCCGCTCATCCTCGGCCGAAACTTCTTCGTACTGCATGCGCCTTGCCCTTTCACATCAAGATGTCCGCAGTTGTCAATTTCATCTCTTCTTCGTGATCTTCGTGTCCTTCGTGTTTAGCTTGCTGCCCCTTGCCCGCCTCTTAAAAGCTCAGCATCTTCCGGTATTTCAAGAGCCGCTGGTCGAGGTCGGCGCGGGTGATGCTCTGCAGCCGGTCCAAGCTGAAATCCTCGACCGTGTAGCTGGCGACCAGGATGCCGTAGGCCATGGCCTCTTTGAGCGTCTTGGGTTCGAAGTTTCCCTGCGCGGCGAGGTGGCCCATCATGCCGCCGGCAAAGCTGTCCCCCGCGCCGGTCGGGTCGATGACCCGCTCGGTCGGATACGCCGGCAGGACATAGGTCTCGTGCGCGGAGAAAAACATCGCCCCGTGCTCGCCCTTCTTGATGACCACGAACCGCGGACCGAGCTTCAGGATCTTGTGACCCGCGGCGACGAGGTTCTCGTCGCCCGTAATCAGTTTTGCCTCGCTGTCGTTCATCACCAGCCCGTCGATCCGCTTAAGCAGGGCCATCAGGTCGGCGTGCTGCTCGCGAATCCAGAGGTCCATCGTGTCGGCCACCACCAGCCGCGGACCGACGGCCTGCTCAAGCACGCTCATCTGCGTCACCGGCGAGCCATTGGCCAGGAACAGGAAATCGCTGCGGCGAAAGGCCTCGGGCAGTTTGGGCCGGAAGTCGCCGAACACGTTGAGCTGCACCTCCAGCGTCTCGCGGTCGTTCATGTTCGGCTGGTATTTGCCCTTCCAGAAAAACGTCTTGCCGCCGGACACGACGTGGAGCCCCGCCGTGTCGATGTTCCGCCCCCGCAGCAGCTCGACGTGCTCGTCGGGAAAATCCTCGCCGACCACGCCCACCAATCGCACCGGCGTAAAGAAGCTCGCCGAATACGAAAAGTAAGTCGCTGAGCCGCCGAGGATTCGCTCACGGCTGTGCGTGGGAGTTTGAACGCTGTCCAAAGCGACGGAACCGACGACCAGGAGCGACATGCTGAATCAATTCGCAATGAAGGGCGGGCCGCCAGCGCCGGTCGCTGGCCTATGGTTCGCTGCATTATCGGTGGCGGCCGGATTTCCACAAGGATTCGCACCAGCTGCGGCACACAAGCTTGCACGGCCGCGAGCGGCGTAACAGAATCGGGACTCCCTACAGTACTGTTGCATGATGCCCGCTCGACATCTCTCGCTGGGGATCGCCATTGCCGTGCTCGCGGCGGGCGGCGCTGCGGCAAATGCAGCGCCGCGGCTGCCGCGCTATGCGGCGCTGCTCGCCGGCGGCCAGCGATTGGAGGGGGACAAGCTCACCGACTGGCACGACACCAAGGCCATGCCGCGGCTGGAAGGGCAGCCGCTTTTGGAGCCGTCCAATCCGCTCCGCTGGCTCCGCGACCGCTCGCAGCGGCTCGCCGAGCCGCCGGCGAGCTACATCGAGTTCCACAACGGCGATCGCCTGCCCGGAACGGTCATCGACTACCGCACGGGGCAGGAGTTGCCCTTCGATCCGCAGCCGGCGCATTTCGTGGTCCGCGTCGGTGTAAGTTTCGAGCCGCCAGAGAACCGCGCGGTGAGCGAGATTCGCGTCGCCGCGCAGTGGGTCCGGCGCATCGTCTGGCAGCACCGCGGGCTAGCGCCGTCTCAGCCTGGCTCGGCCATTTACCGCGACGGCCGCTCGCTCGACTTTCGCGCTGTGCGGTTTCACGCCGGCGAGACGCACTTGCTCTTGGCCGACGGCGATCGGCGAATTCCGTGGAGCGATCTGGCCGAGCTGCACTTGCCCGCGGCCGATCCGTGGATGGCGCACTTTGACCAGTTAGCGACGCTCTGTCCCACACTTGAGACGCGGCTGATCGAAATCGAAACGGCAGGCGGCCTGTTGGCGACGGCTTCGCTGGCCCGGCTTGCGGCGCGTTTCGAAGGCAACTCGGGCGACGCCGACCGCTGGGTGCACGGCCTTCAGCCGGCCTGGAGCCTGGACATTCTGTGGGTTCCGTTCCGGGAGATCGCCTACTATCGCACCTGGCTGCCGCGGGAAGTGCCGCTCTGCCGCATCGCCCCGCGCCTCGTCCGCCAGGGCGGCGGCGTTGGCGGGCGGCGCGGCGTGGCGCTCAATCGCAGCGCCGTCGGTACGCCGCTGGGCAGCAAGTCGCTTGACTTCGGCTTTGGCCTGGGAGCGTGGGGCGGCAGCGAGCTGACCTTTGACTTGCCGCTGGGCGTCCGCTCGCTGCGGTTGTGGGTCTGTCTCGACCGCGCCGCGGGCACCGGCGGCTGCATTCGGCCGCGGATTTACGCGAATGAGGCGAAGGGCGGACCACTGTGGGAAGGCCCACTGCTCGTCGGGAGCGAGCAGGTTGCCGACACTGGCGCGATCGGTCTCGCCGGCCCGGCCGGCGGACAAAAGGCCATCGTCCTGCAAGTCGATCCGATCGCGACAGGCAAGCCTGCTGGCGCTGATCCGCTCGACATCCGCGACTATGCCGACTGGTGCGATCCGCTGCTGGAGCTCGATCCCACCGTCGTGCAAGCGCATCTCGATCAACGCCTGCCGCGGCGTTTTGCGGCTTGGCGCGACTGGCACGTGCAAATCGGCGGCGGCACACCGGCGGAGGCGGGGCTGGAGACGACGATCCTCCGCGATGAGCGGCGGCCGCCGCCGGGCGAATTCCTGGCAGCCGTGCAGGTGAAGCAGCGGCCGCTGGTGCTCAGCCGCGAGTTGACGATCGGGCCGCGCGATCAGTGGCTGCTTATCGCGGCGACGCGGCCGCTGAACCGCGGGCAGGAACCCAAGCTCGAGGTGCGAATCGGCGGCGAAGCAGTCGCCGAATTCAACGTTCCGGAGCGGCAGGCCGACCCGAACGACAATCGTCCGCTGGCGGTGTCGCTGCTCGGCTATGCCGACCAGCAAACGCGACAGATCGAGGTCGAAATCCGCCAGAACGCCATCGCGGATAGTGCTCCGGTGCAATACCGGGCTCTGTGGACGGCCGAGCAGTTGCCGACCCTGTTTCGCGTGTTCGAGGAGCGGGCGGAGCTTGCCGCCGTCGATCCGACCCAGCCCGGGACTGCCCTGGTGAGCGGCAGCGACCGCCACTATGGACAGCATTCGATTCAGGTCACACCCGCCGGCCGCTTTCAGCTAGCGCTTCCTGTGCGGGTGCGGATTCGGGAGCGGCCTGGCTGGGGCGAGGCAAGATTCATCCGCTTTGCGGTCAAGAAGCAAGGCGGCGGGCGAGTGGCCGTGGAGCTGGAGGACGCTCAGCCCCGCGATGTCGCCGCACGGTACGACTTGGGGCCAGGGAAGCCGTCGTACGGCAGCGCGGTTCGCATCTGGCAGGACAATCTGCCCAAAGATTGGGTCGTCATGACTCGCGACCTGTTTGCCGACTTTGGCAGCCTCGACGCGCAAGCGCTTGTCGTCGGCGCGCCTGACGGAGAGGCGGCGTTCATCGACCATGTTTACCTCGCCCGCAACCAGGCGGACTTCGAATTGATCCCCGCGGCGCCGGCCGCGGCACTCGTGAACGAAAAGGCCCGCCACGAGCTGCTCCAGCCGCTGATTGCCCGCGCTACTCCGGCAACCGTGCGGATCGAATTCGAAGGCGGGCGGCTGGCGAGCGGCGTCATCGTGCAGGAACAGGGTGAAATTTTGACTGCCGGCCACGCGGTAATCGGTCCCAACCGCGATTGCCGCGTGACTTTCGCCGACGGCACGACGGCCAAGGCCCGCACGCAAGGTGTGGCCCGCGACTTCGACCTGGGGCTCGTGCGCATTCAACCTGACGGTCGCTATCCGCGGCTCGACGTCCATACGCCGGCCGACCTGCCACAGAATCAGCCGTACCTGGCCCTGATGCACGGCAGCCGCATCGGCGAAGAACACGCCGCGGCGGCGGAGCTGGTGGAATTGCGGCGCGTCTTCCGCAGCACGGTCTGGACCGACCTGGGGGCGGATGACTGGCTCGCCGGTGGCCCGCTGCTCGACCAGGGCGGCCGCCTGGTTGCCGTCCAAGTCTCCAAGAGCCGTTTCGGCGGTGTGCTGGCCTCGCGGCTGAACGAGGCCTGGCAGCATGCCGGAAGGATGCGGAACGGCGAAGTGTTCGGCGTCTGGCCCGTCGGCAGCGAGCCGCTTATGGACCTGGCGGGCATCGC
>DASRJB010000166.1:0-2564 GCA_035649715.1 Pirellulaceae bacterium | reverse complement strand
AAGAAGTTGCGTCGTTTTTTGCGCTCGGAAGTTTTTTTCCGCCGTATGCGCGCATTATCCTGCCCGTCTGCTGGCGGCCGTCCTCCTCCTCGCCTGCGGGACTGCCTGGGCCGACGATTTTCCGCAGCCGGCGAACCAGGGAGCGGGGGCTGGCGAGCGGCCGCTTTCGGCCGAGCAGGCAGCCGCGGGGTTCCGCCTGCCGCCGGGCTTCAAGGCCACGGTCTTTGCCGCCGAGCCGGACGTGCAGAATCCCGTGGCCATGACCTGGGACACGCGCGGCCGCTTGTGGGTCGCCGAGTGCTACACCTACGCCACCGCGCAGGTGCGGTACGATCTTGGCCTGCGCGACCGCGTGCTGATCTTTACGGACAAAGACGGCGACGGCCGGGCCGACGAGCGAAAGGTCTTCTGCGACAACGTGCAGCGGCTGACGAGTGTCGAAGTCGGCCTGGGCGGCGTCTGGCTGATTTGCTTGCCGCGGCTGCTCTTCATTCCCGACCGCAACGGCGACGACGTGCCCGATGGTCCGCCCGAGGTCGTGCTCGACGGCTGGAGCATCAACAGCGAGAACTATCACAATGTCGCCAGCGGCCTGAAGTGGGGCCCGGACGGCTGGCTCTATGGCCGCTGCGGCGCGTCAAGCCCCGGGTTGATGGGTCCGCCTGGCGCGCCTGATAGCGAGCGCGTGCCGATCTTCGGCGGAATGTGGCGCTATCATCCAAAACGCAAGCTCTATGAGACGCTCTGTCACGGCACGACAAACCCTTGGGGACACGACTGGGACGCGCACGGCGAACTATTCTTCACGAACACGGTCACCGGCCACCTGTTTCACGTGTTGCCCGGGGCACACTACACGCGGAGCGCGACGCTTACAGTCAACCCGCGGGTCTATGAGCCGATCGACTCGCACGCCGATCATTTCCACTTCGACACCGGCCGCGGGCTGCGCGACCACGAGCGCAATGGCAGCCTCGGCGGTGGCCACGCCCACTGCGGGGCTCTGATCTATCAAGGACGCCGTTGGCCGGCGGAATATCAGGGCCGTCTGCTGACGCTCAACCTGCACGGCCGGCGGATCAACGTCGATCGCCTGGAGCGGGAAGGCGCGGGCTTCGCCGCGCGGCACGAGCCGGACATCGCCTTCGCCGAGGACAAATGGTTCCGCGGAATCGACCTGACCGCCGGCCCCGACGAAAGCATCTATGTAATCGACTGGAGCGACACCGGCGAGTGTCACGAGAAAGACGGCGTCCACCGCCTGTCGGGCCGCATCTTTCGCATCTCGTATGGCGAAGCCAAATGGCCGGCAAGCGTCGATCTGACCAGATGGCCGAAGGCTGTACTGCTTCAGGACTTCGAGAATGAGTGGTTTGTCCGAGCTGCTCGCCGCGAGCTGGCGAATCGTGCAGCCGCCGATCCTTGGCTGGACTTGTCCAGTATCACGGGGAACCTGCAACGATGGGCGGAACAGGCCGACCTGGTGGAAGTCCAGAGGCTGCGGTCGCTGTGGACGCTGCATACGCTGGGCGCCACGAACCGTGCGTCGTTGATCGGGTTGCTCGATGATCGCAGCGAACACATTCGCGTCTGGGCCCTGCGGCTGCTCGTCGAGAATTTGCCGCTGGACGCCGTCTTCGGCTCTCCGGGAGCCAGGCCGCAGGCGCTGGAGCCCGCGCTCGTGGAAAAGCTCCTGTCGATGGCGAGGAAGGACAATGCGGGCCTCGTGCAGTTGACTCTTTGCTCGATCCTGCAGCAGCTGCCGCTCGAGCAACGGCCGGCTCTGGCCATGGCGCTGGCCGCGCACGAGGAATACGCCGCCGACCACAGCTTGCCGAAGCTGCTCTGGTATGGACTCGCGCCGCTGGCGGCCGAGAATTCCGCGGCGCTCATTCCAATCGCGACGGAGGGCAAATTCCCGCTGACCCGCAACTGGATTAGCCGAGCGCTGGCCGAGGACCCGGCGAAGAACGCGGCGGCGCTCGACAAGCTCCTGGCCGAGGCGACCGGCAAGAGCGAAGACGTGCGGGCCGATGTCGTGCGCGGCGTGGCAGCCGGACTGGCGGGGCGGCGCAAGGCAGAGCCGCCGGCGGCTTGGGCGGCTTTTGCGGCGAGTCTGGATGCGGCCGCGCCCGAGGTGAAAGACCTGGTGCGCGGCGTCAGCGTCGTCTTCGGCGACGGCCGGGCGCTGGAAGAAGTCCGCGCGATCGTGCTCAACGATCGCTTGAAGGTGCCCGAGCGGCGGGCGGCGCTGGAAACGCTCATCGAAGCCAAACCCGACGACCTGCGGCAAATCTGCGAGCGGCTGCTGCGGGTGCGGTTCCTCAACGCTACGGCCGTGAAGGGCCTGGCGCTGTTCGACGATCCGGCGATCGGCCAGCAGCTCGCCCGCAGCTACAACTCGTTCCATCCGGTCGAGCGGCCGGCGGTGATCGAGGCTCTCGTCACGCGGCCCGGCTTTGCCGCGGCGCTTCTGGACCAGATCGAGGCCAGCCGGATTCCCGCCACCGAGTTGAGCGCGGCGCAGGCTCGGCAGATTCGCAGCTTCGGCGACGAGCAGCTCA
>DASRJB010000165.1:0-4882 GCA_035649715.1 Pirellulaceae bacterium | reverse complement strand
GCGGAGGTCGGCGACGGCACGATGACCTGCTTTCTGGACGGCGACGGCGTGCTCCGCTGGCGGCCGGGCTCCGCCTGGCAGGCCGCGATGCCCGCCGGTCGGCGCGGGCTGCGCCGCGGCGCGGCTTTCGCCGGCGAAGTGGTGGACCAGTTCGTCTTCGAGCGGCTGGGCCTTAACGACATCACCACGTTCCTCACCGGCTGGGACGAGAAGCTGACGCCCGACCAGGGCCTGCGAATTCTGGGCGACGGCGGCCTGGCGCCGTTTCAGCCCGATGGGAAGCCGCTGAAGCGGGTGCTGCTGCTCATTCACGGCACCTTCAGCAATAGCGAGAATTTCGCCGGCGCGCTGGCCAGCGTTCCGGACACCGACGGCCAGTCGTTCCTCGAATGGGCCCGCGACAAGTACGACGTGATCCTGGCCTTCAATCATCCCACGCTGTCGCTGCCACCGCTGCTGAATGCCCTGCGGCTCGAGTCGCTGCTGGGGGACTTGCCCGGCAAGATCGACATCGTCTGCCACAGCCGCGGCGGGATCGTCGCGCGGTGGTGGTACGAGGTGACTTGCCGGCGGCCGGAGCGGCTGGGCAAGGTCGTCTTCGCCGGCTCGCCGCTAGCCGGAACGAGCCTGGCAGCTCCCGACAAGGTCCGCGACGTGATCGAGTATTTCACGAACGTCGGCCGCGTGCTGAAGTACGGGCTGGGAGCGGGAAGCCTGGTCTTTCCGTTCCTGTCGGTCGCCCAGGGGCTGATGTCGCTGGTGTGCTCGGCTACCAGCTTCCTGGCCAGCGTGCCGCTGGCCGACGCCGTGATCGGCCTGGTGCCGGGCTTCACCGCCCAGTCGCGCGTGGCGAACAACCTGGAGCTGGTGGAGCTGCGAAACCGGGCCCGGCCGATGCCGCAGTACTACGCGATCACCTCCGACTTTCGCCCGACCGATCCGGGCTGGTACTTCTGGCGGCACTTCACGCGGCTGAATGCAGCGTCGCTCGCCGCCGGGCTGATCTTTCCCAAGCCGCACGACCTGGTGGTGGACCACGAAGCCATGACCGAACTGGGCCGCACGCCACAGGGAAAGGAAGTGCTGATTCCGGCCGCCCACCGGCTCGACTACGGCCGCAACGGCAAGATCCACCACGTCAACTACTTCAGCGATCTGAAGAGCGTGCAGTTTCTCAAGAAATCGCTGGCCTGATTCGTTCCGCTACCCGCCTTTGACATGTCTAGCGAAATCCGCTAGTTTGGCACTTTGCCCGCCTAGGTTCGGTCCCACCTGAAAGCTGCCATGTCAAGTTCTCTTCGCCGCTCGCGGTCTGCATTCACGCTGGTCGAGCTGCTGGTCGTGATCGCCATTATCGGTGTATTGGTCGCGCTGTTGCTGCCGGCGGTACAGGCGGCCCGCGAGGCGGCCCGCCGCATGCGCTGCCAGAACAACCTGCGGCAAACGGGGCTGGCCCAGCACAATTTTCACGACGTCCGGCTGCATTTTCCCGAAGGGATGCAGGTCGATGTGACCAGGCACTGCGCCGCCGACTGCCGGGGCAACACGATGTGGCTCACCGCGCTGCCGTACATGGAGCAGGGCAACGCCGAGAACCTCTACAACTACAACCTGGGCTGGCCTGGGGCGGCGACGACCCTGACCAACATGGTGCAGCCGATCTATATCTGCCCCAGCAACGGCAAGTACCTGGCGTTTCCCAACCGTCGCGACTATTTCGGCATCGCCGGTGGCCGCGAGCGGCACAGCCACGGCTGGCGCGGCGACGTATTCCAGGACGGGCTGTTCACTTTCAACCTCAAGCGGCGGTTCGCCGACGTGACCGATGGCACCTCGAGCACGCTGGCGGTGGGTGAATCGATGCACCCGCAGCGGTGGGGCGCGGGGCCGGGCTACGGCGACCCGAACATCGGCGGGCCCGTCCTCTGGCTGATGGGCGGGGCCTGCATGCAGCCGAACTGCAAGATTGCCGACGCCTCGTACGGCCGCGACTACCGCAACGCCAAGTTTCCCATTAATGCTACCATTCCGCTCCTGCCCGACAACGAAAACGACACGCCCTTTGGCAGCCGGCATCCGGGCGGGGCGAATTTCCTGTTCGCCGACGGGCACGTGAGCTTCCTGCCGCAGTCGTTGAATCTGCTCACCTTCCAGAATCTGGCGACGATCGGCGGCGGTGAAACGATCGATGCGAGCTACTGATTGAACAGGCGGAATCGAGAATGCTCAGCATGCGGTGGTTGATCGTGAGCGCCGTTCTCGTCGCAGCCGGCTGCGGCGGACCGCGGCTGGGAAAGGTCGCGGGCAAAGTGACCGTTGCCGGCCGTCCGGTGACTACCGGGACGATCATGTTCACGCCGGACAGCGGCCCCTCCGCCGTCGGTGCGATCGGCCCCGACGGCGGCTACACGCTAACGACGGTCAAGTCGGGCGACGGCGCGCTGGTCGGCAAGCATCGGGTCACGATCGAGTCCACGACCGTCGGCCCCGGCTCGCTGGCAGATCCGGCCAGCTTTGAAGAAGAACTAAAGCTCGCCAGTCAGCCGACCAAGATCCTCGTCCCCGGCAAAGTGGTCCGCGTGGTCCCGGACAAATACAGCCAGCTGAGCACGACCGACCTGAAGGCGGACGTCGCGGCGGGCAGCAACGCGATCGACTTCGATTTGCCCCGGCCGTAACGGTTCAGACCAGCGACGCCAGCCGGCTCGCCAGGGACTCGACGATGGCCTCGGCGCTGCCGGCGGCAACGACGGCGATCTGCTCCTGATAGATGCCCTGGCCGTAGGCCGCGCTCGCTGGAATGTAGCCGGGTTGCCAGCCGTTACAAATCGTCGCCACGACGAGGGGCCGCTTGGGGAATCGAGCGCGCAGCGTGGTTTGCAGCGCCTGGTAATGCTCGCCCGGAACGAACAGCCACATCGCGTCGCCGAGGCGAGCCAGCGCGATGCGGAGCGGAAACGCCGGACCGCCCGGCAGAGCTTTCAGCTTCCAGAGCTGCCGCGAGAGCCGCTCGCAACGGGCCCGGCGGTCTCGGGCCAGCAGTGCGTCGCCAGCAAAATTTGCGGCGGCCTCGGCGGCCCGCGCTTGCGCCAGCTCCGCCTCGGTGGCCGAGAGGGTCGGAAGTTCGGCTCGATAAGGCAGGGTAATTTCTAATTTCTCAACGCACCAAGCCGTTGGCGGCGATTCGAGCGGCTCATGCCGCCAGACGCCGATCGTCGCGCCCGAGACAACCGGCCCGGTGTACACATACCGCGTCCCCGTCGGCGGCAGCGATTCGAGCACTGCCAGCGCGGCCCAGGCGAGCTGCCGGCCGTTCCGCTCGGCGACGGCCGTGTCGCCGACGAAGCCCTCGCGCGGACCGAGGTCGCCCGATGCGCCCTGCAGGAACAGGCACGGCGTGTGCGCGTGCTGCTCGACGGTCTGCCGCAGCCCGCCCACATAGTCCGGGCTGATCAGCGTGTTCTGCCAGGCGAGCGTCGTCGGATGGCAGGCGTAGTTCACGACCACGGCGAGCGGCTGGCCGCCTTCCGCCGTGACTTTGGCCACCAGCAGCGTGTCGTCGGCCCGACCCGCTGGGTTGAATCCGCAGACGAATTGCTGACGGGCTTCGTCGTAGAAATCTCGATTCTGGGCCAGATTGCAGTGGCCCGTGCCATAGACGATGCTCGCCAGCTGGCAGCGTTCGCGGGCCTGGGTCGCCACAGCGCCTAGCTTCTCCGCCAGGCCGTCGAGATAGGGCCCGATCAGTTCGCCCCCCGGCAAATCAGCCCGCGAGCGCGACATCAGGCCCGCCGCGTGCGTGTGCGTGACGGCGAGCTGCACTTGTTGCGGCGAAATGCCGGTTTGGATTGCAATCGAGTTTCGCAAAAGTTCGACATCCGCGGCGTCCAAGAGGCAGTGGTCGAGCGAGGCGATTACCAGCGCTTGCGAAGGATCGCCCTCAGCGGGCTCCAGCCAAAGCAACGTTGCCACCAGCGGCTGATGCACACCGGTGGAGCGGTCGTGCGCGGCCGCGCCCCACATCCGGTGATAGATGCCGACCGGCGGCGTGATGTCGCAGGCCGCCGCGCCCGCCCGGCAGCGGGTCTGCGGCCAGCTAACGGCGTTCATCGAGCACCCGCAGCAGTTGGTTCAGCAGCCGTTCGACTTCCGCGGCCGTCTCGGCGTCCAATTCCCAGCCAAACGGCTCGCGGCGGCGCGAGCTGGGCAGAACGCCGCGCTTGACGAGGATGTGCTTCTCGATGGCGAGAAAGCCGTCGAGGCCGGCCTGGAGTTGCAAGGCCACGATCGCGCCGATCGGAGCAGCCGCACGATAAGCGAACTCCTCGTCGCCGCGCGCGAGCGCCCGCCAGACAGCCACGATGCCGTCGGCCATTTCGACGGCCGGCATCGTCCCCGCGATGCCGCGGCGGAAGCTGTCGATCAGAAAGATTCCGCCGGAGCCCTCGAAGATGCGGGCCTGGCCGCCCGTCGCGTCGCGCAGGGCCGACAGGTTCGGACCAATCGGCGAAGCCTCCGGCTTGAACAAGATCTTGTCCGGCCCGTAGCGCTCCAGCAGCTCCACGTACACCCGCAGCGGAATTGACTGCCCGACATAGCCCGACGCATCCTGCACGATCACAGGGACATTCACGCCGTCGGCCAGCGCCCGGAAATAGCTTACGAGGCCCGACTCGCTTACCCGGCCGGTGATCGGCGGCGTGGCCATCACGGCATCGCAGCCCGCCGTAGCGGCGTCCCGCGCGTACGCGAGCGCCTGCCGCGTGCTTTCGGCCCCGACGCCCATAAACACTGGGCATCGACCCGCGGTGAATTCCACCAGCCGCTGTGCCAGGTCGCGCCGCTCGTCCGCCGTCAGCTTGAGCAGCTCCGAAACCATCCC